>JBMHCM010000147.1:0-16294 GCA_049889915.1 Parvibaculales bacterium | reverse complement strand
GAATCGGGCCGAACAGAAACACATCCATACCCATGGAGGTAAAACCCGCCACCAGCGCCGGTTCAATCATATAACCGGACAGCCGCGTATCCTTACCAATCACCACGCGGTGACGATGTTCCCCACGATGAAAATAACGACCGGCCGCCATGCCAAGGCGCAGCGCCGTGTCCGCCGTCATTTTCTCACCATTTACCCGACCGCGAATGCCGTCAGTGCCGAAATATTTCCTATTCATAGCCTAGTATTGGCAAAATTCGCCGCCACAGCGCAAATCACAAGCTGTTGCAATTTATTACTTTTTAGCGAACTGTGCCCAATGCGTGCTGCAGCTTCAGCGCATGGCTTAATTGTTGCGCATCATGGGTGCGAATATAATCGACCCCCTGCGCCACCGCCTGCAATTCAGCGGCCAGCGAAATCGGCCCGCTTTCGCTCACCGACACGCCGGTCAGCGCACGTAAAAAGCTTTTCCGCGACACACAGACCAGCACCGGCAGGTCAAAAGCTTGCTTCAATCGCGCCAGACCGGCCAGCACCGCCAGCGAGGTCTCCGGCTTATTGCCGAGAAAGAACCCCATGCCGGGGTCGAGCACCAGCTTGTCGCGGGCAATGCCGGCTTTTTCAAAAGCCGTCAGGCGGGCCTCAAAAAACCGCAATATATGCTGCCAAATATCCCCCTCAGGGGCCGCTGCGCGGGTGGCAATGCCCTTGGCCTGAATGGCATGCATGACGACCAAACGCCCGTCATAATCGGCCAATTCGTCATACAAGCTTGGCTCGGCAAAGCCGTTAATATCGTTTAGCCAATCAGCCCCTTGCGCCATCGCCCAGCGCTGCGTTTGCGGCTGAAAACTGTCAATGCTGATAGACGCCCCAAGCTTTTTGAGCATCGGCCACACGGCTTCCAGCCGGGCAATCTCGGTTTCCGGCGACACGTCCCCGGCATCGGGATGGCTGGAGGCCGGACCGACATCCAACACATGTGCGCCGTCAGCCAGCAGCTTTTCAGCCTGCGCAGCAGCCGCTTGCGGGTCAAGAAAATCACCGCCGTCAGAAAAACTGTCGGCGGTGATGTTGAGTATTCCGAAAATCTGCGTCGCAGCTGACGCCATATGCATCAGGTCCCTTGCGGTTCAGCACCGCCGACACCGGAGCTACCGGTGGTCGGGAATGGTGATGCAGGGCCACCGCTTTGCGGTTTATTATCATCTTCCGGCCGATGCGGCAGATCGCCTTTCAGCAGGCCGATAATCTCATCACCGCTCAATGTTTCATATTCCAGCAAGCCTTTGGCGATGGTGTGCAAATCATCCATTTTGTCTTGGCAAATCTGCTTGGCTTTTTCATAGCCTTCTTAAACCAGCTTGCGCACTTCGGCGTCGATTTTCTTTTGTGTCTCTTCAGACATGTTTTGCTGGCGCGCGACAGAATGGCCGAGGAACACTTCTTGCTCGTTCTCGCCATAGGCCAGCGGGCCCATTTCTTCCGACATGCCATATTGGGTGACCATGGCTTTTGCCATATTGGTCGCCATTTGAATGTCAGACGACGCACCGGAGGTGACTTTTTCGTGACCGAAAATAAGCTCTTCGGCAATACGACCACCCATAGCGACAGCCAAATCGGCTTTCATTTTACCGCGGGTAATCGACACTTGGTCGCGTTCGGGCAGGCGCATCACCATGCCGAGCGCCCGACCGCGCGGAATAATCGTCGCTTTATGCACCGGGTCAGAGGCTTCCATATTAAGAGCCACCAGCGCATGCCCACCTTCATGATAAGCAGTCAGACGTTTTTCTTCATCGCTCATCACCATGGAGCGGCGTTCGGCGCCCATCATGACTTTATCTTTGGCGTCCTCAAATTCCTGCATGGAGACCAAACGCTTGGCACGGCGCGCTGCCAACAAAGCCGCCTCATTGACCAGATTGGCCAAATCGGCACCGGAGAAACCGGGTGGGCCGCGGGCAATGGTGCGGGCATCGACATCGGAGGCCAGCGGCGTCTTCTTCATATGCACTTTGAGAATTTTTTCGCGGCCGATAATGTCCGGATTGGGCACCACAACCTGACGGTCGAAACGGCCCGGACGCAATAGTGCCGGGTCCAACACATCCGGGCGGTTGGTGGCGGCAATCAGGATGATGCTCTCATTGGCTTCAAAGCCGTCCATCTCGACCAACAATTGGTTCAGCGTTTGCTCGCGCTCATCATTACCGCCGCCAAGACCGGCACCACGATGGCGACCGACCGCATCAATTTCGTCAATAAAGATGATGCAGGGCGCATTGGCTTTGGCTTGCTCGAACATGTCGCGGACACGGCTGGCGCCGACACCGACAAACATTTCCACAAAGTCAGAGCCTGAAATGGAGAAGAACGGCACATTGGCCTCACCGGCAATGGCGCGGGCCAGCAGCGTTTTACCGGTGCCGGGCGGGCCGACCAGCAGCGCGCCTTTCGGGATGCGACCGCCAAGGCGCTGGAATTTGGTCGGGTCTTTCAAAAACTCGACGATTTCCTGCAAATCATCCTTGGCTTCGTCAATACCGGCAACATCATCAAAGGTGACGCGGCCATGCGCTTCATTGAGCAGCTTGGCTTTTGATTTGCCAAAACCCATCGCACCGCGACCGCCGCCTTGCATCTGACGCATGAAGAAAATCCATACGCCGATGAGAAGCAGCATCGGGAACCATGAAATCAGCACGCCGAGCAGCGTTGGGGAGCCGGAGCTATCGGGTTTGGCGGTGATGGAGACACCGCGCTCTTGCAGCCGTTGCACCAATGTCGGGTCATTGGGCGGCGCATAGGTTGAAAACGCCGAACCGTCTGAATAGGCGCCGGAAATCGCGTCTCCTTCAATGGTTACGCTGGCAATCGAACCGGCATCCACTTCAGCAATAAATTGCGAGAAGTTGATGTTGCGGCCGCTGCTTTGCGCACCGGGGCCTTGAAAAACGTTGAATAGGGTAATCAGCATCAAGCCAACAACCAACCAAATTGCGATGTTTCTCATACCATTCACGGCTTCACCTTTTCTTTGACGCGTGGGTTTTCACGCTTCTTCACAATATAGGCGCGGCACGGCCACATTACCAGTCCTGCCCGCCGCCCAAAATGTCGCGAAACAGCTCTCCTTGTTGAACGGGTGCAACGGTAAAATCGGTCATCGGCCCATCAGTTGAGACAAGCTGGGGGCAGCCAAGCAGCCGGTCAGCGGCAAAAATACCAGCCAAAGCAGTATGATAACAGGCGGGCACCGTTTCGTCGAAAATGGCTCCGGCATCGCGCATTTGCTGCACACCTCGACGCCCCAAAGCCGCGACATTAAGACCGTCCACATTTTTCACACCCGGCTTGGCCTGCAAGGCCACCCGGCCATCCCACACCACAGCACCGGTCACCATCGCGGTTTTTGGCGCAGCGGCGGTTTCGCGACCGAAAAGCACCTTGTCGCGCCGCCAGCGCATCTGCGTGCCGCCCAAAGTCGCGCCGCCATAGTGGTCTGCCTGCGGCGCGGCGGCAAATGACTGCAAAGCAGCTGTTTTCGGCGGATAAGGCAATTGCCCGAAATAGCTGACTACCGCCGTCACCAAACGCTGCCGCATCGCCGCGTGCAGGTCGCGATAGGCCGCACCATCAAGACACAGCACACCATAGCCATGCCAGTGCGCTGCCCCTTTCATCCAATCGAGCAGGGCACGGTTTTCTTGCCCACGAATATGGCGCATCTCATCAGCCAGACCGGCCAAAGCATCCACCGTTAGGCCGACCTCCGCCAAATGCGGCAAGGCCTGCCGCCAACGCACCCGCTCGAATTTGCGGTCATGATTGCTGGCGTCCTCTGCCATTGGAAATCCGGCTTGCTCGGCGCAATCGCGCAATTGTTCGGGCGCGTTGGCCAGTAAAGGGCGCACCAGCCGCAAGGGCCCGGCCGCCGTGCGCAGGTTTTGCGCCGCCGCCATGCCCGACAAGCCATTAACCCCGGCCCCGCGCGCCAACCGCATCAGCACGGTTTCAGCTTGGTCTTGCCGATGATGCGCCGTCACCACCGATGTTGCCCCATTGGCGGCGCACCAAGCAGCCATGAGCCGATAGCGCAACCGCCGTGCTTGCTCTTGCAGATTGCTGTCGGCCAAAGGCCCATCGGCTGCCAGAGCGACATGCGGCAGACCGACCGCCGCGCAGGCCTGCGCCACGGCGGCAATCTCATCGGCTGCCGCCGCCCGCAAGCCATGATTGACACTAAGCACGGAAAAACGCGGCGCATCGGGCACATGGCGGGCTTCAGCCGCCAAAGCCAACAGTCCCATCGAGTCGGCTCCGCCCGACACCGCCAAAGCGACATGCGCACCGGCCTTATATTGTTTCAAATTGTTGAGAAAAGTCGCGGCGTCCAAATCGGGCATGTTACGAAGCGCAACCGGCTCGCTTGCGTTCAATATCGGCCCGCTTGGTCACCGCATTTGGCGCATCGGGAAATTTCGCCCCCAATTCGGCAAACGCGTCACAGCCGGTTTTCTTTTCACCCAGCGCGGTAAGGGTCATGCCCAATTTCAACAGACTGTCGGGCGCTTTGGCGCTGGCCTCATAAGTGGTGTAGCCGGCCAAAAAAGCCTGCGCGGCCTGCTTGTATTGCCGACGGACATAAAACGTCTCGCCGAGCCAATATTGCGCATTCCCGGCCAATTCATGATTGGGGAAGTTTTGCAGCACCTGCGCAAAATCAGCCTGCGCACCGGCATAATCACCGCCGCGCAAATCCTTCAAGCCACGCTCATAGAGCTTTTTCGGGTCGCTGAGCTGTGGCCGGTTAACGGCAGCGAAATCATCCAATGCCGACAAATCCCCCTCGCCGACCAGCTTGGTGGCAGCGGCATTTGTCGCCGTGGTGGCTGAAGCGCTTTCCAACCCCTCAACCGGCGCCGCGCGTTTGACGAAACCGATGACTTCCGGCTCAGAGGAAACGGAAGAAATACCGGCATTGGCGCGGCGCACACCGCTTTCAAGCGCTTGGAAACGAAACTCGCTATCGGCCTGCCCGCGATTGACCCGTTGCGTCAGGCCGCGCATTTCGATCATCAGCTGGTCGGTTTGCGCCTGCAAAAGCCGCAAGGTCTCGGCCATATCATTCAGTCGGGTTTGCGCCGTTACTGCACCAATGGCCGTCGGCACGACAGCCGGTTGCGTTGCACCCGGCGCATTGACCGCAGGCGTCGGGGCGCTTTTATTGCTTGGAGCAGTCGCTTCAGCATTGCCCCCTGACGCCGCCATAGAGGCCAATTGACTTTCCAGCAGGTCGAGCCGCTGACGCAATTTCATCGCTTCGCTGCGGTTCTGCCGCGCCTGCAAATTGCGTTGCGCTTCCAGCAATTGCTCCATACGCGCCAGGCGCAATTCCAACGCTTGCACGCGATCGCCCGACACCTCGTCAGATGGCGGCGGGGTCAACCGTCCGGTTGGGGCATTGCGCGCCGCTTCGGTCACCGGTGAGGTGATATATTGCGCTTGCGCCGGGCCGCACAACAGCGCGACGGGCAGCAATAAAGCAGGCAAAATCAGCGACAGATGTTTCATCATGTTCTTATTGTGCCAGAAATCGTCAAAATTGAGGCAGAAAAAAGGGCACCCGAAGGTGCCCTTAACTCTTAACGTCAGTGCAGACTAGCGAATGGTTGCAACTGAACGACGGTTTTTCGACCAGCATGACTCTTCTGAACACAGAGAGACCGGACGCTCTTTACCGTATGAAATGGTTTGCAGACGGCTGCTTGAGACGCCTTGGCTGACCAAGAAATCGCGAACCGCATTGGCGCGACGGGCGCCCAGTGCCAAGTTGTAATCGCGTGTGCCGCGCTCATCGGCATGGCCTTCAATGGTCAGGCGCACGCCCAGATTTTGGCTCAGCCATGAAGCTTGGTTGCGCAGGGTTGCGCGGGCCGTGCCATCCAGCGTTGCTTGGTCGGTTGCGAAAAATACGCGGTCACCGACATTTTCGACCAGATAGGCTTTGCTATCGGTTGCCGTTGACGACGCAGCGCGTGACGCAGCTGTTGACGCAGACGAAGAAGATGAACTTGCTGTCTCTGTTGTCGAGGCGCAACCGGCCAGAACCATACCCGACAAGGCGAGAGAAAGAATAATTTTGGTTTTTGAAGACTGTCCCATTGTGTGCTCCTCAAGACTTCGACAGGCGTCCTACCTGCCCCCTGTGTCTGTAATGTATCCAAAAATTGCGCAAATGCAATGCTTTGCGACAAATAGTTTCCCTAAACAATAATTAACGAATTACCGGATGAGCGGCGACCAAGCCGGGTCAGATGCCCAACCGGGTGTTTGAATCGGCCGTTCATTATAACCGGTGACATCGACCGTCCACAAAGTCGGCCCTTGGTCAGCCCCCTTGCCCTCGCGGAAGAAAGCCAGCACCCGCCCATTGGGCGACCAAGCCGGGCCTTCATTATGATAGCCCTCGGTCAAAATCCGTTCGCCGGTGCCGTCGGTTTTCATCACGCCAATGAGAAAACGCCCTTTCAGCGTTTTGGTGAAGGCAATCAAATCACCACGCGGCGACCAAACCGGCGTGGCATAGCGGCCTTCGCCATAAGAGATGCGCCGCACATTGGAGCCGTCAGCCTCCATGACATAAAGCTGCTGCGTGCCCATGCGGTCGCTTTCAAACACCACACGGCTGCCATCAGGTGAAAAACACGGCGCCGTATCAATCGCCAATGAGGAGGTCAGCCGCCGCGTTTCGCGGGTGCGCAAATCCATAGTGTAGATATTGGAATTGCCGCTGCTCTCCAAGCTCATGATGATTTTTTGCCCATCCGGCGAGAAGCGCGGCGCAAAGGTCATGCCGGGAAAATCGCCGACCACTTCTTGCTGGCCGGTTTCAATATTCAGCAAATAGACGCGCGGCTTATTGCGATAGAAGGACAGATAAGTGATTTCTTGCGCGGTTGGCGAAAAGCGCGGCGTTAGCGCCAGCGCCCGCCCGCTGGTCAGTTCGCTTTGCGCAAAACCGTCTTGGTCCATAATCGCCAGCTTTTTAACGCGCTGGTTTTTTGGCCCCGACTCCGAGACATAAACAATCCGCGTATCAAAATAGCCGGTCTCGCCGGTCAGCCGCTCGTAAATTGCGTCCGCCACCAAATGGCTGATGCGGCGCCAATTTTCCGGCGTGGTAAAAAACTGCAGGCCGGTCATTTGCTGTTCGGCCACCACATCCCACAGGCGAAACTCAACCCGCAGCCGACCGTCATCTTGCTGCACGGCACGTCCGGTCACCAGTGCCAACGCATTGATAACCCGCCAGTCCTGAAAGCGCGGCCGCACATTGACGCCAATTTCGGTCTCGACAAAAGCGGCGCGGTCAATCGGCCGAAACAGGCCGGAGCGTTCCAAATCAGCCGTTACCACTTTAGCCAGATCAGCGCCAACGCTGTCATCGGACACAAAATCCATAATCGCAATGGGCAGTGGCTCAACATTGCCTTGCGTGATGTCAATCTTCAGCGCGGCCTGCGCCGACATCGGCAGGACCAACAATGAAAACAGAAAACATGCGAAAGCCAATAATCTGGCAACCGATGCGGCGGGAAAAATATGTGCAGTCATGTAGGCCTCCTAGCCACCCAGCATTTTACGCGGATCAAAGGTTAATTCAATGTTACGCCAAGCCTGATATTTTTCGACCGGCATTTTAAACGGTTGGCAACGGCGAATGGCGCGCAGCACACTTTCGGCGGCAGCGCGGAAAAACGGATCACCCAATTGGCTGCGATTGACGACAACCGGCCCGGCTGAAATCGTGCCCGCCGGGGTCAGCGCCAAGCGCACATTAACGACAAGGTTTTCGGCCTCGCGGGCTCCGGCCGGCGGCGACCAGCAACGTTGCATTTGCGCCCGAAACGCATCGACCTCGCTAAGCGTCAAACGCACACCACTTTCTTGGCTCTCGGTTTCGCTTTGCTCAGCCTGCGGGGCCTTTGTGTCCGGTGTTTTATTCAGCAAGGCTTGCACCTGCCCGATATCCAATAACGGCTTCGGCTTTCGCTCGGGGCGCGCCAACGGGTTGGGCGCTGCAACCTTAAAACGCAAAGGGGCTTCGGTTTTCGGTTTTTCTTCCGGCTCCGGTTTCGGCTCCGGTTTAACCTCCAATTCCGGCATGGCGTCAGGCGGGGCTTGGGTCATTTCCGGCGCCGCCATTTCCGGCACGGCAATATCTTGCACTGTGGTTTGCTCCTCAGGCGGCGTCGGCTTTGGTTCCAACAATCGGGTAAACTCATCAATCGTAATGATTTCCACCGGCAAAGAGCGATCGATTAAATCGGTGCGATGCATAAACGGTGTCCATAGCGTGACCAGCGCCGCCAGCCCGATATGCAGGCTGAGAGAAGCCAGTAGGTCACGCGAGGCCGTCATTAGCGGCCCTCGGCCTTATCGGTCACCAAAGCGACACGGGCGAAACCGGCATCATTGATGCGCGCCACCACCGCCGCCACACGGCCATAATTTACCTGCTTGTCGCCGCGCACATAAATGCGTTGCTCATAGCCCGTGCCGACAATCGCTTTGAGGCGCGGCACCAAGGCCTGCAAGGCCACTTCTTCTTCGGCGAGGAAAATTTTGCCTTCAGCCGAAACGGTAATGGCCAAGGGTTCATCATCGCCGCTTAACGCTTGCGTGCCGGCTTTCGGCAAATTGACCGGCACCCCGACAGTCAACAAAGGGGCGGCAACCATAAACACGATGAGCAGCACCAACATCACATCGACCATGGGCGTGACATTGATTTCAGCCATTGGTTGATAGCGACGGCGCTTGCCGTTGCGCGCGGCACCTTGCGGCATCTGCATCGGCTTAGCTCCGTGTCTGGCGCGCAATCAGCGCAGAAAAATCATCGGCGAAATAATCGAGGCGGGCGCCGAAGCGACTCAAATCGCTGGAAAACTTATTATAAGCCACAACCGCCGGAATGGCTGCCAGCAGGCCCAGCCCGGTGGCAAACAAAGCTTCGGCAATACCCGGTGCCACAACTGCCAAATTAGTGTCGCGCGTCATGGCAATCGCCTGAAAGCTGTTCATAATGCCCCACACCGTGCCGAACAGCCCGACAAAGGGGGCCACCGCCCCCACTGTTGCGAGGAATAAGAGGCGGGCTTCCAATTGCTCCATTTCGCGGGCGACGGCGGTTGACAGGGCGCGCTCGATAAATTGCACCGGCGACAGGCCTTGATCGGTTTTGCGTCCGCCATCGAGGCGAATGAATTCGCGCATGGCGGCGTTGAAAATCTTGGTCGACGGGCTGGCTTCATTATTGGCCACCTGCCGATAAATATTTTGCAGGCTTTCGCCCGACCAGAACAGCGCCTCAAACTCATCGGCCTGTTTTTTAATGCGCCGAATGGTCAAACTTTTTTCAATGATGATTGACCAACTCCATACCGAGGCGAGCAACAGGCCCAACATAACGGCTTGCACAACAATATCAGCGCGCAAAAATAGCGCCCAAAGTGAAAAATCTGCGGACGCCAATTGCGCTGCTTGTTCTACTGTTACGGTTTCCATAATTCTCGCCTTTACCTTACCGGCCTGTTGCTAATGGGCAATTGTGACCAAACTTTGTCGTCTATTTTCGCTGCAAATAGGACGCGCATGTAAAGCCTTGCAGCGTGTCCGCCATCTCACGCGGCAGGCGTTTGGGGCGGCCTTGCAAATCAACCACGGCGGCCAGCACATCGGCCTGCCACAGCACCTCGCCGTCGCGGCTGATGCGCTGCTCGGCTTTCAACCGCGCACCGCGAATTTCGGTAAATCCGGTTTCCACCAAAAGTCGGTCGTCAATCCGCCCGGGACGCAAAAAATCAATCGCCATATGCGACACAACAAAGGCCAATTGCGGCTGCAAATCGAGTAATTGCGTGTGGGTGATGCCGGCCAGCTTCAATAATGATGAACGCCCGCGCTCGGCAAATTTCAGATAATTGGCGTGATAGACAAAGCCGGAGAAATCCGTGTCCTCATAATAAATCTGCACCGGCAAATGGTGAATGCCGGAGGCTGCTATATGTCCAAGCACGGCGTCGTTGGATGTCACATCGCGAGCAGTCATTGAGTCCCCTTATTGTGGCAAAACTCTACAATGATTTGCCGCTCATGCTGAAATTTTTGCCGCTGCGCAAAAATATCATGCCCCACGCTTGACCGCGCCTAGCCCCATTCTAATTGGTTCATATCGGCATTTGTCGTGGTGGCGGTTTTCGGGAAACTTCTGCCGTCTCGCTCAGGCCGGTCGAATATGAGTGCCAATGGGAGTCGGTGGTCATAAAAGGCGACCCTTCGGGATCGCCTTTATCGTTTGTGGCTTTTGCGGCACGGGTCGCGTCGTCACGCGTGAATCCGCTTGCAAAAACCCCGCGCCGCCACGATAGTGAATGGGTAATTTTTTGCGTGAGGGTTTGGGTATGAAGAAGCTGAAGTTGATGATGATTGTCGTTGCCGTGGCCGGTATTACCGGTTGTGCGCAGGTGAAAGATTTCGGCGGCAAAATTTCCAGCGGTGCCAAAAGCGCGACGTCGAAAATATCCAGCGGCGCGAAAAGTGCCAAAAACTCCGTTTCCAAAACCAAGAAGAAAGCCGAGAAAACGGTAAAAAAACAGGCTGCGGTTGTGACTGGCGGCTTGATTGGCGAAGACGAATATGAAAAAGCGGTGGCTAAAGCGCGCCGCCGTTACAAGAAAATGCCGTCCGGACAAATTTGCTGGCAGGCACGGCAAGAAATCGCCCAAAGTTGGGAATTGTTCAAAGCCAATAAGCGCTTTATTCGGAAAAACTCAGTCGGCAAAACCGGCTCCAAACTATGGTCGGCCTTCACCAATAATCTCTACAAAACGGTTGATAACGCCATTCCGCTGCCGCTGCCCGACCTGCCGGAAGACCGCATCAGCTATGCCGCCAAGCAGGTGACCTTTAACCGCGACAATATTCGCGAATGGTCGATGATTTATAATTCTCTCTGCAAAAAATAGCGGCGGGAAATAAGCGCCGAAGAAGCCGCTTAATGACCGTCAAATAAATCGGCTGCATCATGCGCCGATTTCGGGGCCTCAAGCCCCAAATGGGCAAAAGCCGCCGGCATCAGCATGCGTCCGCGGGGCGTGCGGTTGACGAAGCCAAGCTGGATAAGAAACGGCTCGACAATATCCTCCAGCGCGTCACGCGGCTCGCCCAATGCCGCAGCCAGCGTGTCGATACCGACCGGCCCGCCGATAAACTTCTCAGCCATGGTGGTCAAATAACGCCGGTCCAAACCGTCAAGCCCGCGTTTATCGACCTCCAATCGCCCCAGTGCCGCATCGGCCAAAGTGGCGTCCACAATCTCGGCGCTTTCGACATTGGCAAAGTCGCGCACCCGCCGCAGCAGGCGACCGGCAACCCGCGGTGTACCGCGCGCCCGCGAGGCAATTTCAGCCGCCCCATCATCGCTCATCTCCAGCCCCATCAAACCGGCATTGCGGCGAATGATATATTCCAGCTCTTCATGGGTATAAAAGCTGAGATAAATCGGAATACCGAACCGATCGCGCAGCGGTGTCGTCAACAGGCCGGAGCGGGTGGTCGCACCAACCAGTGTGAAAGGCGGCAGGTCGATTTTTACAGAGCGCGCCGCCGGCCCCTCACCGATAATCAAATCCAGCTCAAAATCTTCCATGGCCGGATACAGCACTTCTTCGACAGCCGGGCTGAGGCGATGAATTTCATCAATGAACAAAACATCATGCGGTTCCAAATTGGTCAGCAGGGCCGCCAAGTCCCCGGCTTTGGAAATCACCGGACCGGAGGTCGAGCGAAACCCGGCCCCCAATTCGCGGGCGACAATTTGCGCCAATGTGGTTTTGCCCAAGCCGGGCGGGCCCGCCAACAGCACATGGTCAAGCGCATCGCCGCGCTTTTTTGCTGCCTCAATAAACACCGCCAAATTTTCGCGGCCCTTTTTTTGCCCGACAAAACTGTCCAGCGTTTTCGGGCGCATGGCCGTATCGACATCCTCGCCAATCTGGTTTTGATCGACCAGCCGTTCCTCCGACATCAGACCAGCTCCTTCAGGGCTTGTTTGATAAGCGCTTCGACACTGTCTGCCTCATCGCCCAATTTTTGCCGCGCCGCCATCAGTGCTGCATTGGCCTGCGCCCGCTGGTAGCCCAAATTGGTCAGGGCTGACATGGCCTCGTTCAGCGCTTGGCCGGAGCCACCGGCTTCGGCGCTGACCGAAGCGGTGAATTGCGCTTCCGGCACTTTGTCTTTCAATTCTTGCACAATGCGCTGCGCCACTTTTGGGCCGACGCCGGGGGCGCGGGCTACCATGGCTTTGTCTTCGGCCGCCACGGCTTGCGTCAACTCGGCCGCCGACAAAACACCCTGAATGGCCAGCGCCACTTTGGCACCAACCCCTTGCACGCTCATCAATAAGCGAAACCAGCTGCGGTCGTCTTCACTGGCAAAACCGAACAGTCGCAATTGATCTTCGCGAACATAGGTTTCAATGGCCAGACTGACGGCCTCACCTTCGCCCGGCAAATTATCCAACATGCGGGCCGAGCCTTCGACCAAATAGCCGACGCCGCCAACATCAATCAGCACATATCTATCGCCGCGCCCATCGACACGGCCACGCAAACGCCCAATCATATGACAGCCCCCCGCTTTTTCGCATACGCGCCTTCGGCGCGCTGAATAGCGGCTTGCATTTTGCCGCCAAAGTCACCGGCATGGGCCAGTGTAATGGCAATGGCCAGCGCATCGGCGGCATGCTCATTGGCAATTTCGGCCTGCGGCAACAGCATGGAGACCATACTGGCAATTTGGTTTTTATCGGCATGACCGGAGCCGGTGACGCTGCGTTTGATAAAATTGGGTGCATATTCTGCAACGCTGATGCCGCGGCGCGCCGGTTCCAACAAGCAAACGGCGCGCGCTTGGCCGAGTTTCAGGGTCGCTGCGCCATCGCGATTGACGAAGGTCTGCTCAACCGCAGCATGATGCGGCTCATGCGCATCGAACACTTCAGCCAGTCCTTGCTCTAATTGCAGCAGCCGCTCAGCCAGCGATAATTTGGCGTCAGAGCGCACAGAGCCATTAGCGACATGGGTCAGCTTGCTGCCATGCATATCCACCACGCCCCAACCGGTGAACCGTAATCCCGGGTCCAATCCGATCAGGCGTCGTGTGGTTGCACTCACCAAGGCTTCCTTTAGTCAGACGACAATTGCGCGAGCACATCCTCGGAAATGTCGAAATTGGCATAAACATTCTGCACATCGTCGACGTCATCCAGCGCGTCGACAAGCTTAATTACTTTTTCCGCTGCTTCGCCATCAACCGCAATGTCATTTTGCGCCCGCCAAATAATATTGGCACCACGCGGTTCGCCCAGCCTGTCTTGCAGAGCCGTCAAAACCGTATGCAAATCATCGGCAGCGCAAATAATCTCATGGCCTTCATCTGAGCTGTCGACATCATCGGCACCGGCCTCAATGGCCGCTTCAAACACCGCTTCGGCATCGGCAACAGACGCGTCAAATTCCAGCGCGCCAACCCGGTCGAACATGAAAGACACAGAACCGGTCTCGCCCAAATTGCCGCCATTTTTAGAAAATGTTGAGCGCACTTCGGCCGCCGTGCGGTTGCGATTATCGGTCAGTGTCTCGACAATGATACCGATACCGGCCGGGCCAAAGCCTTCATAACGCACTTCGTCATAATTGGTGTCGCCATCATCCGAGCTCTTTTTAATGGCGCGTTCAATATTATCCTTCGGCATATTTTGCGCCCGCGCCGCCAAAACAGCGGTGCGCAGACGCGGATTGGCGTCCGGATCAGGCATGCCCATTTTTGCCGCAACCATAATTTCCTTGGTCAGACGAGCAAAAATCTTGGCGCGCTTTTTATCCTGCGCCCCTTTGCGGTGTTGAATATTCTTAAACTTGGAATGGCCTGCCATGATGCGTGTTCCGTCTTTCTGCTATCTGTCGATCAATTTGCTTTAAGCTAATTTACAATGAAGGGGCGGCTGAGAAAAGCCTGCCGCCGGACCGCATCGGGTGAATGGCGGTTGCCAAACCGGTTTTGTTGTCGGTTTCCACCATCACGCCGCATACGGTCGCCGTGCCTTGCGCCGCATTAAACCGGCCGCCGCGCAATTTGGTGACGAAACGATTGACCGGCTCTTCTTTATCCATACCGATAACGCTGTCATAATCGCCGCACATGCCGGCATCGGTTTGATAAGCCGTGCCATGCGGCAAAATTTGCGCATCGGCTGTCGGCACATGGGTGTGCGTTCCGACCACCAAACTGGCGCGGCCATCGCAAAAATGCCCCATCGCCATTTTCTCTGAGGTCGCCTCAGCATGCACATCAACGATAACCGCATCGGCCACCTCGCCCAAAGGGCAGGCGGCCAATTCGCGCTCCACGGCGGCAAACGGCTCGTTTAACGATTCCATGAATAATTGCCCCATCACATTAATGACCAGCACCCGCTTATCGCCGACATCATACAGGCCGACGCCGCGCCCGGCCGTGCCATCGGGGAAATTGACCGGCCGCAGCAAACGCGGTTCATCGGCAATGTAACCGGCAATCGCCTGCTGGTCCCAAATATGGTTGCCGGTCGAAATCACATCCACACCGGCGGCAAACAGATTATCGGCAATATCCGGCGTAATACCAAACCCACCGGCAGCGTTTTCGCCATTGGCAATCACGAAATCCAAGTCATATTGCGTGCGCCATACCGGCACTTGGCGCATCACCGCCTCACGCGCTGCCCGCCCCACAATATCGCCAAGAAACAAAATCCGCATAATCAGGTCCACTTAAAGCGGTAGGCCGCCTTATCGGTCAGCACCGCATCCAGTGTTTGGTCATGCGGCTCGACCGGGCATTTGTCAACCATTTGCATGTCATAAGCAATGCCGCAGGCGCGCACAGGCCGCTGTGCCCGTATGGTGGCCAGCGTGCGATCATAATAGCCACCGCCGCGCCCCAACCGGCCGCCCTGCCGGTCAAAGCCCAAAAGCGGCAACATGATAATGTCCGGCTGCATTTCTTCTGCCGCCCCAACTGGCGCATCAATATTCATCGCATCGGGCTGCAACCGGTCGCCCGGCGCATAGGCGCGAAACAGCACAGGCTGATTATCGGCGAGGCAAACCGGCAGGCAAAGCGGATGACCGCTTTCATGCAGCCGCTCTAGGAGCGGCAGCACATTTATCTCGCTGCCCATGGGCAAATAAAGCGCGATACGGTTTGTCGGCGGTATATCCAAATGCGGCAGTTGCGCCAAAAGGGCATCGGCCGCTTGCGCCGCATGCTGTGCATGATGCGCCTTGCGGGCCGCCAAAAGGCGCCGTCTCATTGCCTGTTTACCGGCCTGTTTATCGGCCTGTTTATCGTGCATCATTGCCTCAAAACCTATAACCGGCCTATTTCGCACCGCGAGAAAGGCGGAACCGCCACAACCGTCAATCGCGGAATCCTCGGAGACCTACATAAGTAGGTGGGCACCGTGTGCATCAGGCCACGGCCCGGCGCAGGGACAGTTCCCTAAAGGATCGTAAGGCCCCGAGCGTTATAGGCAATCGTCGCATCGGGCAGTTCCAAACTCTCTATATCGCGTTTTACGACCGCGCGTCACCCTCAGTCTGTCGCATCCTCATGCGGCGGCAACATGGCCTCGACCTTCTCTGCCGCCAGCAAAAGTGCGGCGGTCAGCGCGTCTTCCATATCATTCATTTTTTCGCCCAATGTCTCGCGCGCTGAACCGGCCCGCGCCACATCCAGTCGAATGGCTTCAATATCGCGTTTCATATCGCGCAATTCGCTGCACAGGGTCAGACCCGCCAAAACCAGCAAATGACTGTCTCCGGCTTTTTCATTGAGCTTTTTGATGGCCGCCACGCGGGCCGCCAAATCCTCGGCCAATTGGGTCACTTGCGCTTCCTCGCCATCACGGCACATCACCTGAAACGGCCGCGAATTAATCGATATGGTCATTTCACTCATTTACGCCTCCCCCAAAACATCATCGATTTGCCGCATCGCTTTTTCCATTTGCTGCGCGGCGCGGCGCTGATTGGCTTCGAATTCGGCCTTTTGTTTTTTCAAAGACGATACTTCGACCCGCTAATGCGCGCATTGCACAGACAGCGCATCCAGCTCGGCTTGCTTGCCGATCAAATCGCCGCCATTGGCAGCCAATTTTTTCTGGTGCTTTTCCAGC
>JBMHCM010000146.1:0-4727 GCA_049889915.1 Parvibaculales bacterium | reverse complement strand
CCCTAAAGCGGTCAGCGCGAAATATTCATGCGCGTCCAGCGCCACCCGTTCACCGGAAATAAAGGCGCCGATAATGCATATGCGAATGCCCAATGGAAAACCCGTGTCGGTAAATCCCAGACCATAACGCCTCCTTTGCACCGCTAAGAGGTTTGCGTTTGTTTCAGCAGGTGGCCCAGCTCTTCTTCTGTCGGCAGCCCCGGTTTGCCGATAACGACAAAATGGCCGCTCGGCGTGCCGTCAAATGGTTCTATGGCAACCCGCCCACCGGCATAATGTATAACGTAGGCACCGTCATTATCCGTCAGCACGCCTTTTGCGCGCAGCATGGCCGGGCTGAGATGCATCAGCTTATCGCGCAGGGCTTGGCGACACAGGGTATGGTGCAGGTGCAGGGCGCAGCTTTCTAACCCGTGGCTGTCGAGGGGCAGGGCGGTTGGCATGTCGCCTTTCAAACCAAGCATCAATTCAATCGGCAGCGCGCCATGGCTGGCCTGCACAATCGGGATGGCCGGATATGCGTCGGCGAGGTCGGCTTGCAAGGCTTGCACATCTTGTTGCGATACCAAATCCGGCTTGGAGATGACCAGCATGTGCGCGGTGGAAATCTGTCGGCGATAATTATCGGCCAAATGCGGGTCATTGCTGTGCGTTTCGTGCGCCGCCGCATCCACCAATGTGATGATACCGTCGAGCCGCAAGTCCGGGTCAACCGCCGCATAGGCAGCAATGCGGGCCGGGTCTGCCACGCCGCTGGCCTCGATGACAATATGGTCGGGGCGGTCGGCCTCGCGCATAATGGCGGCCAGCGCCTGCATCATGTCATCGCCGATTGAGCAGCAAACACAGCCATTTGCCAATTGAATTTGTGTGCCGTTTTGTGCGGCAATCAATTCGGCGTCAATGTTCAGCGCGCCGAAATCATTGACCAAGGCGGTGATGCGCCGCCCCTCGGCATGGCTCAGCATATGGTTCAGCAGGCTGGTTTTGCCGCTGCCGAGAAAACCGGAAATAATGCTGAGCGGCAGCTTTTGCGGCATTAATCGCGCCCTTGGTTCATATGCACATGGCCGTCGACCATCGTGCCAAGCACGGAAATATCCTTCAGACCTTCGGCCCCGACGTCAATCGGGTCATCCGCTAAAATCGCCATATCGGCCCGCTTGCCGACTTCCAAGGAACCGATTTCGGTTTCCATTTTCAACGAATAAGCGGCCCCCATGGTGATGGCGTAAAGCGCTTCTTCGACAGTGATTTTTTCAGCCTCACCACCCAAAGTACGGCCGCCCGACGACAGCCGGTTGACCGCGCACCATGCGGTGAACAAAGGCGCCAAGGCGGTGACCGGCGCATCGGAATGGATGGCCAGCGGCACCCCTTCGGCCAAGCAGCCACCGGCATCGTCCAGCCGGCCGGCCCGCTCGGTGCCCATGGTGATGGTGCAATGCGCATCGCCCCAATAATACAGATGATTGGAGAACAGATTAACGCCGACGCCCATCGTTTTCATGCGTTTGAAATGCGCCCGTGAGGCCATTTGGCAGTGTTGCAAAGTGTGCCGATGGTCGGGCCATGGGTGTGCCCGCAAGGCTTCTTCAATTTTATCGAGCGCCACTTCGGTGCATTCATCGCCATTGGTGTGGATGTGGCATTGAATGCCCGCTTCGGTGAAAGCCTTCAGATAAGTGCCGAGCCGCTCCGGTTCGATATACCAAAGCCCGTTTGGCGCGCCATTGTAATAATGCGGCCATTTCAGCCGTGCCGAAAACCCCTGAATCGAGCCGTCAGCGACAAACTTTACCAAGGAAAAGCGGAGCTTATCGCTTTGCGCGCTTTGCAAATCCTGCATCCGTTGAACCGCCTCTTCCGGCTCGCGGCTATTGCCCTGAAAGGCCACCACCAGCCGCATCGGAAAGCTGTTTGCGTCAACCGTTTCGCGCATTGGTTTTTCCGCCCCTTCCGGCATTGGATTGGCCAAATCCGTGCAGGTGGTAACGCCGGTTTGCCGGGCCACATTGGCAAAATTAATCAATGTCTGCGGGGCGGAGGCAGCCGCCAATAGGTCAACATCAGTGGTCCGCATGGCCATATACATGCCCAATTGGCCAAGAAATTCGCCGGTCGGTTGGCCGCGTTCGTCGCGGCGAATGAACTCGCTATTGTCGGCGCTTTTCACATCGGCGGCGTCCATAATAAAGGTGTTGGCATTGAGAATGTGCAGCGAGGCATGCAGCACGGTGACGGCGCAGTCGGTTGAAACGGCGTCCAAATCGGCAGCTGACATGCGGCGGCCGTCAAAATAAATCGGGTCAAAGCCCCAAGCGATAAGAGGGGCGGATTTGTCGTCGCGCGCTTCGTTGATTTCTTTCAGCCGTTCCACCACCGCATCGATGGATTTCAGCCCCGGCCAAATTGTGCCGTCCGGCCCCTCGCGGTCGTAATAGCCGACATAATGATAATCCCAAAAAAGCCCTTCCATCATATGCGCGTGGCCCTCAATAAAGCCGGGCAGGAGGGTGCGGTCAGCAAAATCCGTATTCAGTTCCAATGGCCCCCAGGCGCTTTGCCAAGCCTCGACATCTTCTGCTTTGCCGACGGCCAAAATATGTCCGTCGCGCACCGCAATATGCGTGGCATGCGGTTGGTGCGGGTCCATGGTGCGAATGGACTTGGCTTGATAGATGATACTCACGTGACTCTCCCTCAATGTGCCCTCAATATTCCCTCAATGCGCGACCCCTGTGTGAATCGCCTTTGTGCATGGCAAAAGCCTAACATTGTCGAGCCGCAAGACAAGTTAGAAGGAGGCAAAAAAACCTGCTGCCGTGGTGCGCATCAGATTGATTAACCGCTTGAAGCAATTTATGTTTATGGACAAATCACTTAAGCGTCCTTTTGTAGGTCAGCCATTGCGGGAGCGATTATGTTGCGTTATTCGTCCATTCTTCGATCCAATGCCGTGCAGCATCGTGAGATCAGCTACAACCAGCTGACCCCGAAGCCTGACGGCGATAATCTCGAAGCGCTAAAACCAAAGCCGCTGAAGCTCGGCTTTGAGCAGATCATGGCGCTGGTCATGCCTTATTCAGGTGTGCGGGTAATTGAGCAAATGCGCGCCGTTGTGCCGCTGGCCATTTATCTGGTGCTGTTTCAACTGATTATTCTGCGCCAGCCGGTCGATGCGGCGCTTTTGTTGGTCGGCGGTCTGGTCGCGGTGATTGTTGGCCTGGCGCTGTTTATGGAAGGGTTGAATGTCGGCCTGATGCCGTTTGGCACGCTGATTGGTGACAAGCTGCCGCGCAAGGCCTCCATGCCGGTCATGCTGGTGATAATCGCCATGTTGGGTGTCGGTGTGACCTTTGCCGAACCGGCGATTGGCGCTTTGCAGGCATTTGGCGCATCGGTGGATGTGACGCGGGCGCCATATCTGTATGAAATTCTCAATAATTGGACCATGCCCTTGGTGCTGCTGGTTGGTGCCGGAGTTGGCGCGGCTGCCATTTTGGGTACATTGCGCTTTGTCTATGGCTGGTCGCTCAAGCCGATGATTTACGCCGCCGTCTTGCCGACTTTGGCGTTGACGTTGGTGGTTTATTCCAATCCCGATTTGCGGGCCATTTTGGGGCTGGCGTGGGATTGCGGGGCCGTCACCACCGGACCGGTCACCGTGCCGCTTGTGTTGTCGCTGGGTATCGGCATTGCCAATTCAACCGGCCAAAGCGGCGACAATTCACTGTCCGGCTTCGGCGTGGTGACTTTGGCATCCTTGTTCCCGATTATTGCCGTGCTGGGGCTGTCCTTGTTTGTCGCTTCACAAGTCAGCGCCGAGCAAATCGTCATTGCCGCCGCCACCGCGCAAGCCGGGGCCGCTAATGCTGAGGTAAGCATGTGGGCGCAATCACCCTTGCAGGAAATTGTGCTGGGCGTGCGCGCCATTGCCCCCTTGGTGTTGTTCCTCATGTTCGTGCTGTTTGTTGTCCTGCGCGAAGGTCTGGCCAATAAGCTGTTCACCGCTTACGGGCTGATTTTGTCGATTATCGGTATGTGCGTGTTCAATATCGGCCTGACCTATGGTCTCGGTGCGATTGGGGCGCAAACCGGTGCGGTGCTGCCGGCCGCCTTTATGGAGATTAATCTGAGCGACATCTCGCCGATTTATTCCGCCGTATTGGGCCTGACGCTGGTTATCCTATTCGCGTGGTTTTTGGGCTTCGGCGCCACTTTGGCCGAACCGGCGCTCAATGCGTTGGGCCTGACCGTGCAAACGCTGACCAATGGTGCGTTCCGCAAGTCCATGCTGATGTATTCCGTCGCTTTTGGTGTCGCTTGCGGCATTGCGCTGGGTATTGCCAAAATCTTGTTCGAAATTGATTTGGCGACACTGCTTATCCCGCTTTATCTGTTCGCTCTGCTGCTGACATTTTTCTCAACCGAAGAATTCGTCAATGTGGCGTGGGACAGTGCCGGCGTGACCACCGGCCCGGTAACCGTGCCACTGGTGCTGGCCATGGGTCTGGGACTTGGCAATGCAGTGTCAGCCATTGAAGGGTTCGGCATTCTTTCCATGGCCTCTATCGGGCCGATTATTGCCGTGCTCAGCATGGGATTGTTCATTCGTTTTAAGCAGGCGCGGCAAGCCGCTGCCCAAGCCTAAGGAGCTTATTATGGCCGGAAGACAAATTACATATCTGACAGATGCGCAGATGATTACCTGCATCGTGCAAACC
>JBMHCM010000145.1:0-6668 GCA_049889915.1 Parvibaculales bacterium | reverse complement strand
ATGGAAATCGTCAATAATGATGCGCAGCTGGAGCGTTATATGCGCGAAGCGGTTATCGTGTCGGGTGACAGCCCGGTGCTGATTGACGGCTATCTGCGTGACGCCACCGAGCTTGATGTCGATGTGCTGAGCGATGGCGAGGCGGTCTTCGTCTCCGGCATTTTGGAACATATTGAAGAAGCCGGTGTACATTCCGGCGACAGTGCCTGCTCCATGCCGCCGCACTCTTTGTCTGAGGACATTATCGACGAATTGCGCCGCCAAGCCACCGACATGGCGAAAGCGCTTAATGTAGTCGGTTTGATGAATGTGCAATTTGCCGTGCAAGGCGAGGATATTTTCGTCATTGAGGTCAATCCGCGGGCCAGCCGCACCGTGCCGTTTGTCGCCAAAGTGCTGGGCCAGCCGATTGCCCGTATCGCCGCCCGCTTGATGGCCGGAGCCCCGCTGTCGGAATTTAACCTGACGGCGCAAAGCTATGACCATATTGCGGTGAAAGAGAGTGTCTTCCCGTTCAATCGTTTCCCAGGTGTTGATACGGTGCTGGGGCCGGAAATGCGCTCAACCGGCGAAGTGATGGGTCTGGATACGGACTTCGCCACCGCCTTTGCCAAAAGCCAGCTGGGCAGCAACACCAAATTGCCGTCTGCCGGCACGGCCTTTATTTCGGTGCGCGAAAGCGATAAGCAACGCGCCATTGTACCGGCCAAACGGCTGCAGGATTTGGGCTTCTCATTGATTGCCACGCGCGGCACGGCCGGTTTCTTGAACGAAAACGGCGTGACGGTGACACCGGTCAATAAGGTAATGGAAGGCCAGCCGCATATTGTCGACGCCATGAAAAACGGCGAGGTACATTTGGTGGTCAACACCACGGAAGGCGAGCAATCGCTGGCCGACAGTAAATCCATCCGCCGCACGGCATTGGAAAACAAAATCCCCTATTACACCACACTGGCCGGGGCCGAAGCGGCTGTCGCAGCCATTGTGGCCATGGAGGAAAATCCGCTTTCCGTAGCCAGCCTACAAGATTATGCGGCCCGCCGCGCTGCCGAATAAAGCGAAAAACTTGCTTTACGGCAGGGTTTTGTGAAACACTTTAATTTCCACCTAGGGATAGAGGGAAATCTTGATGGAAAAAGTGCCGATGACCGTTTCCGGCTATGATGAGCTGGACGCGGAACTGAAACGATTGAAAGGCCCCGAGCGGCAGCGCATTATTCAGGCGATTTCTGAAGCGCGCGCGCATGGTGACTTGTCTGAAAATGCCGAATATCACGCCGCCAAAGAGCAGCAGAGCCATAATGAAGGCCGCGTGATGGAGCTGGAAGACATGATTAACCGGGCCGATGTTATCGACCCGACCAGCCTGTCGGGCGCAAATGTCAAATTCGGCGCCACCGTGCATTTGGTCGATGAAGATACCGACAATGAAGTGACCTATCAGATTGTCGGTGATTTCGAGGCCGATTTGGAAAAAGGCAAGATTTCCATTTCTTCACCCATTGCCCGTGCCCTGATCGGCAAAGAAACCGGCGACAGTGTTGAAGTCAACACACCGGGCGGCGGCAAATCTTATGAAATTCTCGGCGTAAAATATATTTAGCTCAGCGCGCATGATCGAGCGGCAGGCCGACATCGCCTTTTGAACGGCGAATGGTCAAGGACGTCCGCACATTGGCGACATTCGGTGCCGGTGTCAGCTTATGGGTCAAAAAGGCCTGAAAGCTCTCCAAATCGGGCGCGATGCATTTCAAAATGAAATCAATCTCACCGTTCAGCATATGGCACTCCAAAACCTCCGGCCAGTCGGCCACCCGCGCCTCAAAGGCCTGCAAATCGGCCTCGGCCTGGCTTTCCAACCCGACCATGGCGAACACGGTGACACCGAGCCCCAGCATGCCGGCATCGACACGGGCACGATAACCTTTAATGAAACCGGCCTCTTCAAGCGCGCGCACACGGCGCAAGCATGGCGGGGCGGAAATGCCGACCTGTTTGGCCAAATCAACATTGGTGATGCGCCCATCGGTTTGCAGGACATCGATAATTTTCAGGTCAATATCGTCGAGGCGCGGCTTTTTCATTGTCTTTCATCCTGTGCGGTTGGTAATAATAATACCGAATTTTGAAATAAATGAATAGCGGGACGGCATGAAAATTTGGGGCATAACCGGTGGACGACGCGGCAATGATGTGCTGGTCGAAGGCGTTGCGGCCGCCATTGGGGGCGATTTCCGGCTCATTCATACCGATTTGAAGCCGCCTTATAAATGGTTGGCACCCTATCGTTTAGCCGAGCGCGCCGCCAGATCTGACCCGCAAATCACCAAGCCGTTTCCCGATATGGTGATTGCCAGCGCCCGCCGAGCGGTGCCGCATGCGCGCCATATCAAACGCGCTTCCGGTGGCCGGGTGTTTACCGCCTTTTTGCAAAACCCGCTTATCAACCCGAGACATTTTGATTTTGTTTGGGCTCCCGAACACGACCGATTGAGCGGACCGAATGTCATCAGCACGCTACTGTCGCCGCATGGCATGACGGTGCAGGATTTAATAACCGAGGCGCGCAATCTGCAGGGCCGCCTGCTGCCGTCGAAACCCATGGGCAAAGTGGTGACGGTGCTCATCGGCGGGCCAAATGCGGTTTATCCGTTTAAGGAAGACGAGATGCGCAGACTGGTCGGCCATCTCGCCAAGCTGGCCGAGTCGGGCCATCAGCTGCTTATCACCCTGTCGCGCCGCTCGCCGGAAACCTATCAAACCCTGCTGCGGCAAAAATTACCCGGAGGCAGTTATTTTCTCTGGGACGGTAAAGGCCTAAACCCCTATCGCGCCATGTTGGGGCTGGCCGATCACATCATTGTGACGGCCGACAGCGTTAACATGGTTGGTGAGGCATGCCTGCCCGGCGTACCGGTGCATGTTTTTGCGTTGCGCGGCGGCTCAGCCAAGTTTCGCCGCTTTCATCAAGCAGTGTTGGATAATGGCTATGTGCTGCCCTTTAAGGGCGAACTGAGAGAACGCCCGCATCACAGTTTTAACGCTACGCAAGACATTGCCACCGCCATTGCCGATGCCTATGCGCGCCACAGTTCGCAATTCGGCCTGTCGTGACACCCTTGCGCGAAAAGCTCTGAATAAATCAGCCTGCGACCGCTTCGCCTCTTCTGTTTGCCGGAATCTTTCCTACATTAAGGACAGAAATCGCGGAGACAAAAATGAGTAATGATAAACACAGCAAAATGCTCATCATCGGGTCAGGACCGGCCGGTTATACGGCGGCGATTTATGCCGCCCGCGCCATGTTGGAGCCGGTTTTGGTGCGCGGCATTCAGCCCGGCGGCCAGCTGACCATTACCACCGATGTCGAAAACTATCCGGGCTTTGCCGAGGCCGTGCAAGGCCCTTGGCTGATGGAGCAAATGGAAGCGCAAGCCGCCAATGTCGGCACCGATATCGTCTCCGACATCATCACCGAGGTCGACCTTTCCGTGCGTCCCTTCAAAGCCAAGGGCGATAGCGGCGCCACCTATACGGCGGACACGGTAGTCATCGCCACCGGCGCACAAGCCAAATGGCTGGGCCTGCCGTCAGAAGACAAGTTTCAAGGCTTTGGTGTTTCGGCCTGCGCCACATGCGACGGGTTTTTCTACCGCAATAAAAAAGTGCTGGTTGTGGGCGGCGGCAATACCGCCGTGGAGGAAGCCTTGTTCCTCACCAATTTCGCCAGCGAAGTGACTTTGGTGCATCGCCGCGACGCGCTGCGCTGCGAGAAAATTCTCGAAAACCGCCTGCTGGCGCATGAGAAAATCAATGTGTTGTGGGACAGTGCAATTGACGAAATTCTTGGCGATGAAGAGCCATTGGGCGTCACCGGCGCACGGATTAAAAACACCAAGACGGGCGATACGCATGAAGTGGAAGCCGACGGCGTATTCATCGCCATCGGCCACGCGCCCTCGACCGAACTGTTCACCGAGCAGCTGGAAACCAAGCAGGACGGCTATCTCATCACGGCCGATAATTCCACCGCCACCTCCATCCCGGGCGTTTATGCGGCCGGCGATGTGACCGATGATATTTACCGCCAAGCCGTCACCGCTGCCGGCATGGGCTGCATGGCAGCACTGGAAGCAGAAAAATATCTGGCGGAAATGGAAGCGGAAAAGCAAGCTGCTGAATAGCTACGCCCCCAACCGCTCCAGCATCATTGACCAGCGGTCTTGACCCCAAAACGGCTCTTGCCCGTTGGCGTCTTCAACGATGAAGAACGGCACGCCAAACACCTTATTGTCGCGTGTTGCGGCTTTATCGGCGGCGATGCCGGCATCGTAATCGGCATTCTTCATGGCGGCGATGGCGGCATCCACTTGCCATCCGGCGCGGCTTGCGGCTTCGCCAATCACAGCTTCTTCCATCAAAGTCTTGCCCTCGCTCCAGCGCAGCAAAGAGGCCTCGCGAATAAAGGCCAACCCAAAACCGGCCGCAAGAGCAGCTTGCGTGGCACGGGCCACGGGCGTGACATCAATATCAAACGGGTCGGGAATACCGGCGCGCAGGCCACGGGCGCCATATAGGCGAATAACGTCTTGGATAATATAGGCGACCTTATCGGGGATAGTCGTCGGGTCGGCAAACACCACATCATCATCGAGCGCCATTTGATGCGGCACGATGGTCACCTTATCACCCCAGTCTTGCGCCGCTTCGTGCAGCATGTCGGCGGCCAGCGCGCTATAGGGGCTGCGATAAGCATAAAAGAATTTCAGGGTGGTCATTTTTACCTCACTGTCTATTCACCGCGAAACGCCATTTCGCGCGGGGTTTTGCGTCCCGTTTGCTTTTTCGGCCGCAGGACTTTCGGCAAATCGGGTGTGCTATCCATACCGTTTCGGCTCATCAGCTGCAACAAATCAGCCGACATATCATGCATGCGCTCGGCCACAACATGCACCACAATGCCGCTTCTTTGCACGCGGCCTTCAATGCGCACCAGCCGCGCCCCAATTGTGACACGGCGATAACGCTCAAAACGGTCGGGCCAAACGACAATATTGCCGTTGCCGCTCTCATCTTCCAGCGTCAGAAACACCACGCCCTTGGCGCTGCCCGGGCGCTGGCGGCAAATCACCAGACCGGCAACGCTGATGCGCTTGCCATTGGGCGCGTTTTGCAAGGCTGCAAGCGGGTGTACCTGCGCCTTGGTGAGCCCATCGCGTAAAAACGCCATGGGGTGGTTTTTCAACGATAAGCGCAGGCTGGCATAATCTTCCAACACCTCCATGCCGGGCGGCAAAGCGGGCAGTGCGGCGGCCCGTTCATCCTCCGGCGCAGCCACAGCAACGCCCTGCCCGTCAAACAGCGGCAGAGCGGCGGCTTTGCTTTCCGGTGCCAGCGCCCGCACGGCCCATAAGGCTTGCCGACGCGACAGCCCCAATGACGCAAAGGCATCGGCGCGTGCCAAACGCTCCAGCGTCGCCACACCAATGGCGGCGCGTGCTGCACAGTCAGCCACACTGTCAAAGGCGCAGCCGTGATGGCGCGCCGCCACCAGTGCATCGGCATCGGCGCGCAAAAGACCGGTAATTTGATTAAAGCCCAAGCGCAAAGCAATGCCGCCCGCATGCGCTTCCAAATCGGCTTCCGCGTCAGAAGTGTTGATGCAGACCGGCAGAACGGTAACGCCCTGCCGCTTGGCCTCACCGACCAATTGCGCCGGAGCGTAAAACCCCATGGGCTGGCTGTTGATGAGCGCGGCGCAAAACGCCGCCGGATAATGATGCTTCAACCACGCCGAGACATAGACCAGCAGCGCAAAGCTGGCGGCGTGGCTTTCGGGGAAGCCATATTCACCAAAGCCCTCAATTTGCTTAAAGCAGCGTTCGGCGAAATCGCGCTCATAGCCGCGCGCCACCATGCCATCAACCAGCCTGAGGCCGAATTCATGAATAATGCCGGTCTTTCTGAAAGTCGCCATGGCGCGGCGCAAGCGGTCGGCCTCGGACGGGGTGAAGCCCGCCGCGACAATGGCAATGCGCATGGCTTGTTCTTGAAACAGCGGCACACCCAGCGTCTTGCCCAGCACATCCTCCAATTCCTCTGACGGAAACTCGACCGGCTCCTCACCGTTACGGCGGCGCAAATAAGGATGCACCATATCGCCCTGAATTGGGCCGGGCCGCACAATCGCCACCTCGACCACAAGGTCGTAAAAATCACGCGGTTTTAAGCGCGGCAGCATGTTCATTTGCGCACGGCTTTCAACCTGAAACACGCCGATCGATTCAGCGCGGCACAGCATGTCATACACCGCACCATCCTCCGGCGGCACATCGGCCAGCTCAAACACCTTGCCGTGATGCGCCGCGATGAGGTCAAAGCTACGGCGAATGGCCGACAACATGCCCAGTGCCAACACATCAATCTTCAGCATGCCCAGCGCGTCGAGATCGTCTTTATCCCACTCGATAAATGTGCGGTCAGCCATCGCCGCATTGCCGATAGGCACCAGCGTATCAAGCCGGTCATTGGTAATCACAAAGCCGCCGACATGCTGCGACAAGTGCCGTGGAAAACCGATGATACGCGCCGCCAGGGCCAGCGTGGCGGCAACGCCCGGCACGTCAGGGTCAAGCCCCGCTTCGATAATATGTTCGCGCGGCGGC
>JBMHCM010000144.1:0-15725 GCA_049889915.1 Parvibaculales bacterium | reverse complement strand
AAACAAAGCTGATGACACGGCTTGCGCGGCGGTCAGCGATGTCACCTTATCGGCAATGATGATACGGAACATTTGCGGCCGACCCGACGCACGGTCGGCTTGAATATCGGTCGCGCCGGACAGCGCTTGAATGACCGGATCATAAACCCGTGTCTGCGCATAAGGGCCGTCCTCGCCAAAACCGCTGATCGACAGATAAATCAATTTCTCATTGATTTTACGCATCTCTTCTTCGCCAAAGCCCATGCGGTCAATCGCGCCGGGGCGGAAATTCTGCATAAACACATCAGCTTCCGCGACCAGCTTTTTCAAAATTTCCTTGCCCTCATCGGATTTCAAATCCAAGGCGATGGATTTCTTGCCGCGATTGCAAGAATAAAATACCGGATTAACACCATTATGCGGCGGCGCCATATGGCGCAATTGCTCGCCATGCAGCGGTTCAACCTTAATGACTTCTGCGCCTTGGTCGGCCAACATCATCGCGCCCATTGGGCCCGATACCATGCTGGTCAAATCCAAAACTTTAATGCCTTCAAGTGGTCCCATTGAGTGCCTCCATCAGTGCGGCATAATTGACGGCCATCGCTTTTTGATAGGCCGGCCGTTCTGCCATTGCTGCCCGATATGTTTCAACATTTTCAGGCAAAGGAACAGAATAAAACAATGCCCAATCCAGACATGACACCAGCAGGATATCCGCCATGCCAAACCCTTGCGGCAATAATGTCTGTTGCTTTTCAAGATGCGCATCCAGCACGGCCATGTGGCGGGCCAAATAGCCACGACAGCTTTCCACCACTTCCGGTGCTGCGCCGTAAATATCGGTCAGGTCATAATGGCGACGCATGACATACAGGCTGGTCTCGTCAATCTCGCCATAAACGTAATTGCACCATTCATCCTCTTTGGCATGCGCCAAGGGTGTATCCGGCATATAAACGCCTTCATGCGGGTGCGTGTCGCGTAAATAGCGGGCAATCGCCATGCTTTCCGACAATCGTGCCTCACCATATTCCAGAAACGGCACTTTTTGTTTGCGCGTCATCGCCGTATAGGCTTCGGTCTGCGTTTCACCGGTGCGCGGGCCAATCGCATTAAGCCGGTATTCCAGCCCCAACTCTTCGGCCATCCAAATCGGCCGCAATGTGCGCGCCGTGCCGGCGCCCCATAAAACAAGTTCACTCATTTCTGTCTCCTCATACACAAAGGCTAACAAAGCTGAGTGCTAAATCTATTGAATATATTTTAGATTACTGCATAATTTTTAGAATAGCTCACACTGAGGTCGCATGGACTTATCTGACATTGCGCTTATTCGCGCCATTCAACAGACCGGTAGCCTGTCGCAGGCGGCCAGCGCGCTGAACATGTCGCAGCCGACTCTGAGCAAGAAACTGGCGCGACTGGAGGACCAATTAAAAGTGGCGCTGTTTCATCGCCATGCCCGTGGACTGACACCGACCGCCATTGCGCTGCATATTCTCGACAAGCAAGAGCCGTTGCAGCAGGGCATGGCAGCGATTGAACGCTATATCGCTTTGCTGAGTGCCCAGCAGACCGGCACGGTGCGACTCGGCGTCGGGCCGATTGTGGAGCAATTATTGCTGCCCGATGTGCTGACGGCCTTTCTGGACGATACCGGCGCAGCGCAATTATCGCTGGTCACCGAACATGACACCATTTTGCTGAGCCAGTTTGCCGCTTCACAGCTCGACATTATTGTCGGGCCTTTTGCACCGGCCGATTATGCGGTGCCGCAAGTCATCAGCATACCGATGATTGAAGACGATATTATCGCCGCCGTGCGGCCCGACCACCCGGTTTTGGAGCATGGTGAAAAAGCCGGCGCGCGTTTGACCGACTATCCTTTCGTCAACCCGCTGCCGCAGGGCACCATGCGAACCGACAATGCCGAGCTGCCCGGCCTGCCGACCAAAATCAGCGCCGATAATTACGACCTTTTGAAAAAACTGACCTTTGCCCGCGATGTAATTTGCGCCGGGCCGCGCGCCGTTTTTGCCGCTGAATTGGCCGAAAAAAGCCTGATTGAAATCACCCTGCCGGTACCGGTGCGCTGGCAAAGCTGCCTGCTGGTGCGGCCGGAAGTGGCCGACACGCCGCTGGCCCGCCACCTCATCGGGTTGTTCGAAAGCGCAGCCGACAAGACCGCGGTCGCCTTAAAGAAACCGGCCTGACAGGCGATTAAGCGGCGTGCGCAGCCTTCATCATATCAGCGGCTTTTTCAGCAATCATGATGGTCGGTGCATTGGTGTTGCCGGAGACAAGATTGGGCATGACCGAAGCATCGACAATGCGCAGGCTTTCCAGCCCGTGCACTTTCAAGCTTGGGTCAACCACCGACATATCATCCTTGCCCATTTTGCAAGTCCCGACCGGATGATAAATCGTATCCGAGCGGGCGCGAATATGCTCGGCCCACTCCGCATCGGTCATCTCATCATGCACGCCGTTAAGCTCAGAATGATAATATGGTTTCATGGACGGGCTCATCATAATGGCGCGGCTGATTTTGGCGCCACGAATGAGGGTCTGCAAATCGCGTTCATCGGACAAATATTTCGGGTCAATCAACGGGGCGGCCATTGGGTTAGCCGAGGCCAGCGAGACGTCGCCGCGTGAATAGGGCCGCAAGGCGCATACATGGCAACTATAGCCATGGCCCAAGCGCAGCTTGCGCGCATGGTCTTCAATCAGGCCCGGCACAAAATGGGTTTGCACATCCGGCCGGTCGAGCGACGGCTCGGTTTTGAAGAAACTTCCGGCTTCCGCGCCGGTTGACGCGACCATGGAATTGCCGGTCTTGCGCCATTTAAATATCTCACCGATCAGCTTAATCGCCCCGCGCAGGCTGATACCGATGGTGTTGGTGTCTTTGGTTTTACAGGCCAGAATGAAATCCAAATGGTCCTGCAGGTTTTCGCCAACGCCTTTCAGCTCATGTTTCATCTCAATGCCGTGGGGCGTGATCTTCTCGGCCGGGCCGACACCGGACAGCATCAGCAATTGCGGTGTTTGGAAAGCACCGAGGCACAGCACGACTTCTTTATCGGCATGCACCTCAAGATTTTTTCGGCCCTGGCGATAGCTGACGCCAACCGCCTTTTTACCGTCGAACAAGATTTTGGTCGCGCGCGCCTTGGTGATAACCGTCAAATTGGGGCGCTCATCCATTACCGGATGCAGATAGGCAGCGGCTGCCGAGCAGCGCTCACCATTTTTTTCCGGCGAATGAAACTGCGTGCATTGGTAGAGGCTCGCGCCCTCATTATCGCCGCGATTAAAATCAGCGGTGCGCGGAATTTGCATTTCCGTATTGGCATCAATGAAGGCTTGTGAGATCGGCCGCGGGTCTTTCTGGTTGGAAACCTGCAACGGACCGTCGCCGCCATGCGCATCATCACCACCCTCAATATTATTTTCCGATTTTTTGAAATAGGGCAGCACTTCATCCCACGACCAACCATCGCAGCCCTCAGCCGCCCATGTGTCGTAATCTTCTTTTTGGCCGCGCACATAAAGCATAGCGTTAATGGCGCTGGAGCCGCCCAATGCCCGCCCGCGCGGCTGATAGCCACGGCGACCGTTCAGCCCTTCTTGCGGCACGGTTTGGAACGCCCAATTATTGATTTTGCCATAGCCCGGCAACATGGCGGCCACCGCCAAGGGGGTGCGAATGAGGATATCCTTGCCCTCGCCGCCCGCCTCCAAAAGGCAAACCGAAATGGAAGGGTCTTCCGTCAGACGGGCCGCAAGAGTGGCCCCACCGGAACCGCCACCGACAATCACATAATCAAAACGCATCAGAACCTCCCTAACAATAGGGAGCCATCAAACACCAATTGCAGCGCTTTGCCAAGCGAGGCGTCGGCACAAGCTTAAACCGGCCTAGTAACCGCCGCCGCCGCCACCGCTGCTGCCGCCATTATCATCATCGTCTAAGGCCCCGACCAGCAGGATACCGGCAGCCAGCGCGATATAGGTCGACAGATAGCCGAACTCATCATTTCTCGGGTCGGTTTTTGAGTACACACCGTAATTGGTCGAGCAGGCCGACACGGTTAAAGCCGCGGCCAGACTTATCGGAAGAAGGATTTTACGCATCACACATGTCTCTCTCATGTTTTCGAAACGGCATGGCGCCGCTCTTACCCATTTGAGATAGAGCGCAAAACCGATGCTGCAAATCGGTCAGCTTATCTGGGGACTAATCGGTCAACACGCTGAGCAAAAAGTCGCGCATAATGGCTTGGCTTTCGCGGGCCCCCAATTGCTGGTGATGGCGCAGGCGATACCACATATCGAAACTGGTCGCCGCATCAGCCGCCTCGCATTTAGCCATTGGCTTGTCCTGCAGTTCAGGAAACCAGCGCAGCAACACATCGCGCAACCGTCTTTGGTCGCGGGCATAATTATGCCGCAACACTTTTGAACGCCAAGCCTGTGTCTGCGCGCTCAGAATAATATTCTGCAATTGTCCGTAAGCATTGAGCTGGTTTTTCAAAAACCCATCGACGCGCTCAGCCAATGTGCCGCTGACGGGCTGACGCTCAAAGGGCGCATATAATTGTTCCCGCGCATGCGTATCCACCGCTTCAAACAGCGCTTCCATATCCTCAAAGTGACGGAAGAAAGACCGCACGCCGACACCGGCTTGCTCGGCGATTTGCTGCGCTGTCGGCACCAAAACGCCTTGGTCAATCAGCGCCAGAGAGGCTTTGATGATCGCCTCGCGCGAGCGGGCGCTGCGTTGGCGTCGTCCGTCCTGCGCCGCACCGATAATATGCACGTCAGCTTTGCTCACCTTTTGCATCTTTTAGTTCGGCCAATAAATATAATCATCATCGAGGCTCAATTTATCGGCCGGTGTCTTGTCGATCCAAATCGGCACCGAGACCCGCGACGGCCATAGGGGTGCGGCCTGCTGTGCGTTATGCGCATCCAGCATGGCAATTAAAGCTGCAACCTTTTTGGGGTTTTGCCCGCTCACCTCATTTTGCTCCAGCGGGTCTTTCGCCATATCAAACAGACGGATTTTTTTCGGGTCCATGCTGCGCTGCAATTTCCAGCCGCCCGACATAATCGCCTGATAATGCCCCTCGCGCCAAATCAACGTCTCATGCGGGCGTCCGGCTTTGCGGCCTTTGAGATAGGGCAAAAGATTGACCCCGTCCATCACCTCGGCTTGCGGCGTCAGCCCGGCGGCGCCAAGCGCTGTCGGCATAATATCGAGATGCGAGACGGCGTGCGGATAGGTTTTGCCGCTTGGCAGCCCATTTGGCCAGCGCATGACATAGGGGATATGCGTGCCGCCTTCAAAAAAGCTCAGCTTCCAGCCGCGATAGGGCTTATTGATGTCCGGCATGCCGATATAATTGGCACCGCCATTATCGCTGGTGAAAATGACCAGCGTGTTGTCATCCAGCCCATTATCCTTCAGGGCTTGCATGACTTTGCCGACCGACCGATCAACGGCACGTATCATGGCCGCATAAACGCGACTGCGGTGATTGGGAAAATTATCGCCGACCGCTTGATAATCCTCCTTGGTCGCCTGCAGCGGCGTGTGAATGCCCCAATGCGCCAGATAGAGAAAAAAGGGCCGGTCCTTATTGGCGGCAATCGCTTTGACCGCCTCATCCGTATAGTAATCCGTCAAATAGCCTTTGGGGCGAAAATTATCGCTACGGTTGAAGCTGGCGGAATAATCCAGCACTTCCCATTGCACGCTGTCGAGAATGGCAAATTCATTGCGTGCATTGACCACTTGCGGGTCATCGATCGGCAGATACAGCCCGCTGGCCATCAGCAGGCTTTCGTCAAAACCTTGATCGAGCGGGTGCATGCCCTGATTGCGCCCTAAATGCCATTTGCCGATGTGCAGATTATGATAACCGGCCCGCTGCAATTCTTCAGCCAGGGTAATTTCGCTGTTCGGCATGCCTTTCGCTTCATAGGGCATGTCATGATCGGCATGCGGATTGTCAGCATGCACCTCATGAAACTTAAATGTGCGCGGCGCCGGGTCGGCTTTGGCGAATTGCTGCAAAATCGGCCCAAAGGCATTGGGGGCGGGGGTGAATTCAAAACCGAAGCGGGTCGAATAGCGCCCGGTCATCAACATGGCGCGCGACGGCGCACAGACGGCACTGCCGGCATAGCCATTGGCGAACCGCACGCCCTCTTTACCCAAGCGGTCAATATGCGGCGTCTCAATCAGGCCGCCGCCATACAGGCTGACATCGTTAAACCCCATATCATCGGTCAGAATGACAATAATATTGGGCGGGCGTTTGCCTTCTTTATCCCAACTGCCGCTCTGCCAGCTAATGGCGCGATGCGGGGCGACCGGATAATTCATTTTCTGAATAAAGCCGACGGTTTTCACAATCAGCGTGGCCCGATTGGCATAGGCCACAGCCAAAACGAGCAGGACAATCAACCCGACCGATACGGCCACACGCTTGGCCTTGCTTAAATTCATCCAAATATCCATCAGCCCCTCCGCTTTGTTTTATCACCCTATAAATTGACATGGTATGTGTCAATTTATAGGGTAGAAAAAATCGAGGGAGGCACGATGATGAACGGCAAAATCATTTGGGGGGTCGCGGCAGCGCTTTATGCGCTGTTTTTGGCGTGGCACGAAAACTGGCGCGGGGCCCTGACGGACGCTGAAATCGATACTTACATGGCGCGGCTTGCGACCGATGACAGTATTTCCGATGAGCAACGAGGCGCCGTGAAAGTCTTCATGGAAAATGATACGGGACGCGAGTTTTTCATGGTCAATCTGATGGCCTTCACCGATGGCATGGTAACCCATCCGAACACCGGAGCCCAAATTGCACCGCGCGCCCTGTTGCAGGAATATTTCCGGCCCTTTATCGGCAAAATGTTTATTCGTGCCAGCTATCCGGCCTATACCGGGCCGGTGGTCGGCGGCTATCTCGATGCGTGGGAAGCGGAGGCCGACCCCGGTTGGTCGGGTGCCGGTCTTATTCGCTATCGCAGCCGCCGCGATATGTTGGAAGGCGTCACCGACCCGTCTTTCAGTGCCGGCCATGTTTATAAGCAATTGGCCCTGCGCGTTACCTATGCGGTGCCCAGCGAACATAGGGCCGGTGTGCTGCTGTCACCACGCAGCTGGTTGGCCTTACTGCTTATCGCTTTGGCCGCTTTGGCGCATGTGGCGCTGCTGACCGTGAGAAAAGGAAAATCGACACATGCATGAGCAAGTGAGTGAACGATACAAATTTTTCAGTTGGAGCCTGTCGCTATATTCCGGCAAGGCGCGCGCCTATCTCATCAAACAACATATTGATTTTGATGATCTGTCACCGGCCAGCCAATATTACGACAACACCATTCGTCCGGCGATCGGCCGGTGGATTATTCCGGTTATGCAAACCCCTGACGGGGAAATTGTGCAAGACGGCACGGATATTATCGATTGGTTTGAAGCGCGTGGCTTGGCTCGGCTGCCGACCTATCCCGAAACGCCGCGCCAGCTCATCACCTCACTGATTATGGAGTTTTTCGGCGGTGAGGGCATGCTGCGTCCGGCCATGCATTATCGCTGGAATTTTGATGAGATTAACCAGCCTTTCATCATGCAACAATTTGGCCTGTTCGCCATGCCGCATGTGCCACCGGCTGAGCGTCATGATATGGCGCTGCATGCCATGGGCCGGATGCGCAAAGCGGCCTTAATGTTCGGCGTCAATGAAATGACCGCGCCGCATATTGAAGCCGCCTATATGGATATGCTGGCCGAGTTTGAAGCGCATTTTGCCGCTCATCCCTATTTGTTGGGCGGGGCGCCAAGCATTGGCGATTATGGCCTATTTGCCTCGCTATTTGCCCATTTGGGCCGCGACCCGCATCCGGTGCGGTTGATGCAAAATCATGCACCGGCTCTGTATCGCTGGACCGAGCGCATGCGCAATCCGAGCGCCGATATGGTGGAATTTATCGATATGCCGCAAAATTGGCTGACCGATGATGACGTGCCGGAAACGGCACAAACCCTGTTACGGCGCGTAGCATCTGACTTTCTGCCGGAAATCAAAGCCATGGTCGCCTACACCAATCAGTGGCTGGACACGCATCAACCGGCAGACGGCAGTATTGTCGGAGATGATGGCAGCGGCGGCGCCCATAACCGCAATATCGGCTTTTGCGCGTTTCAGTGGCGGGGCGTGGATATCAGCGCCGCAGTATTTCCCTATCGCATTTTCATGCTGCAACGCATTCAAGACGCTTATGACAAATTGGCTGACGGTGATCGCGCTGCCGTTGATGCGCTGCTGGCGGCAACCGGTCTTTCCGAAATCTTGACCAGCCGTTGTGTCCGTCGCGTCGAGCGGCACGACAATCGGGAAATTTGGGGCGCATAGTCAGGCGTGACCCCAGCCCGCCTTCCGGCAGGCACAAAAAAACCGCCCATCCGACCGCAAATATGCGCGGCGAGATGGACGGCTTTGTCTCCGGCCCGTTAAATGGCCAAATATTCTTCGCGCAATTGCGTGTTGTTCAGCACTTCTTCCGCCGTGCCGTCAAACACCACTGTGCCGGTATCGAGAATAACCGCGCGGTCAGCCAGATTCAGAGCCCGAATGGCATTTTGTTCCACGATAACCGTGGTGATGCCCTGCTCCTTAATGATGCCGAGAGTTTTCTCAATCTCGTCCACAATCACCGGCGCCAAGCCTTCATATGGCTCGTCCAGCAGCAACACTTTAATGTCGCGGGACAGCGCGCGCGCCACGGCCAGCATTTGCTGCTCACCACCGGAAAGGGTTGTGCCTTCCTGGGTACGGCGTTCGGCCAAACGCGGGAACAGTTCATAGACCTGCTCCAATGACCAACCGATCGGCGGGGCGATTTGTGCCAATTGCAGATTTTCCTCAACCGTCAGGCCTTGGATGATGCGACGGTCTTCCGGCACCAAATTGATACCGGCTTGGGTCGCCTGATGACTGTTCATCTCATGCAGGGCTTGGCCGTCGAGCCAAATTTCACCGGCTGCCACTTGCGGAATATCCATCCGTGCCAGCGAGCGCAATGTGGTGGTTTTACCGGCACCGTTACGGCCCAAAAGCGCGAGGATTTCTCCCTCGTTCACTTCAAAGCCGATATCCTGCACAATATAGCTTTCGCCATAATAAGATTGCAGTCCGGAAACCGACAGATAGGCCTTGCCGGCCGCGTCATTTGTTTGATTCTGTGCGTTCATGTCGCTCTCCTACCGCTAAACGCTCTCGCCCAGATAGGCTTCACGAACCTTGGGATGACCTTTAATTTTTTCAGGCTCATCCTCGACCAATGGCGTGCCTTGCGCCAGCACGGTGATGCGCTGGGCAAGCGAGAACACCACATGCATATCGTGCTCGATAATGGCAATGGTGATGTCACGCTCATCATGAATCTGCTTCAGCAGATCAATGGTGTTATTGGTGTCGGCCCGCGCCATGCCGGCGGTCGGCTCATCCAGCAGCAAAAGCCGCGGCTCTTGCAACAGGCACATGCCGATTTCCATACGCCGTTTGTTACCACGGCTCAGGGACTCGGCAGTCATGTCACGCTGATCGATCATGTTCAGTTCGACCAACATTTTCTCGGCTTTTTCGATGATTTCCTTTTCATCATGCACAGCCTCAATGGCATGCATGCGAAACGCCCCATCTCGCTTGGCGAATTCCGGGATCATCATATTTTCCAGCACGGTCAATTCACCGAAAATCTCCGGCGTTTGGAACACGCGTGAAATGCCCATTTGGTTAATCTCATGCGGCTTGTGACCAAGCACTTGCTCACCGGCAAAGGTAACCGATCCGGTATCCGGAATCAGCTTGCCGATCAGCACATTGAGCAGGGTCGATTTACCGGCCCCGTTCGGGCCGATAATCGCATGAACGGAATTTTCGGCCACATCAAGATTGACGTTGCTGAGGGCCTTCAGGCCGCCGAAGCTTTTATTTACGTCTTGTACTTCAAGAATACCCATCTCAATGCTCCTATTCAGCGGCTGCGGTATGGTTGCTGTCATCGCCGCCTTTACGCTTGCGTTCGATGTAAGCAGCAATCCGCTGACCGCCTTCAACCAAACCACCCGGCAGGAAGATAACCACAGCCATGAAAATCAGGCCGAGGGTCAAATGCCAACCTTTACCGATGAACGGGTAAATAATGGTCACGAGAACGTCTTGCAGGCCTTCCGGCAAAATGGCGAACCATTGATACAAGACTTCTTGGTTAATTTTCGACAGGATGTTTTCAAAATATTTGATAACACCCGCACCCAAAACCGGGCCGATAAGCGTGCCGACACCACCCAAAATGGTCATCAACACAACCTCACCGCCAACCGTCCAGAACATGCGCTCCGGACCGGCTTGCGTATCCATCGCCACCAACAGGCCACCGGCCAGACCGGCATACATGCCGGAAATAACGAAGGCAGCCAGAGTATAGGGCTTTGGATTGAGGCCGGTATAATTCATCCGGGTTTGGTTTGACTTCACGGCGCGCAGCATGATGCCGAACGGTGAGTTGAAAATCCGGATGGCCAGATAGAAAGCGGCCAGCATGACAATGGCAGCCACATAGTAACCGGCATTGAAGGTAAACGACCACCAGCCGAGCGTCAGCTCGAAGCTGGAGCTCATATCGAGACCGAACAAATTGGCCTTCGGCACGGAACCGTCGGTGACGGCGGCGTCAAGAATGCGCGGGTCATCAACTTTCGGCTGCAGACCGGTTTCACCACCGGTAATCGGCGTCAGAACCGAATAGGCCAAAGAGTAAGACATTTGCGCAAACGCCAGGGTCAGAATGGAGAAGTAAATCCCCGACCGGCGCAGCGAAATATAACCGACAGCCAAGCTGAACAGACCGGCCATAATAACCGCCAGAATAATCGCCGGAATGACGTTCATGGTCACCAGCTTCATCATCCAAATGGCGGCGTAAGAACCGACACCCAAAAACGCGGCGTGACCAAAGCTCAAATAGCCGGTCAGGCCGAACAGGATGTTAAAGCCGATGGCAAAAATCCCGAAAATGACGAAACGCTGCATCAAATCCGGATAACCGGCATTGAACTGCGCAAGGCCTGAGCCTTCCGGGAACGGGTTCAAAATAATCGGTGCGAACATGGTCAACACCGCGACCAAAATAAGCAGTCGTGTATCTTTTTGATTAAGACCAAACATCGATTACTCCTCCATCACGCCTTCGCGACCCATCAGGCCCCGCGGACGCGTCAGTAGAATGACAATGGCGACCAGATAAATAACGATCTGGTTCAGACCGGGCAGAATGTCGAGCACTTCGCGCATTGAGGCGAAGCTTTCCAAAATACCCAGCAGGAAGCCGGCCAAAACGGCGCCGGGCAATGAGCCCATGCCGCCCACCACAACAACCACAAAGCTGAGGACCAAAAAGTCCATGCCCATATGATAATTTGGGGAGTTAATCGGCGTGTACATCACACCGGCCAGACCGGCCACAGCAGCCGCCAAGCCGAACATCAGCGTAAAGCGGCGGTCAATATTAATGCCCAAAAGCTGCACCGTTTCGCGGTCAGCCATACCGGCGCGGACCACCATACCAAAGGTCGTGAATTGCAAGAAAGCAAACACGGCGGCAATGACGATACCGGCAAAGACAAAGTAAATAATCCGCCAATACGGATAAATCACCAGATTGGGATCGAGACCAATCAGGGCGCCAAAATCAAACGAGCCGTCGAAAGCCCCCGGAGCCGGGGTCGGGATCGGATTGGCACCAAAATAAAACTTCATAATTTCCTGCAACACAATGGCCAAGCCAAAGGTCACCAGAATTTGGTCAGCGTGCGGACGCTTATAGAAATGCTTAATCAGCCCGCGTTCCATCGCAACACCGACGAGCACCATAACCGGAATGGCAAACAAAATGGCCAGCGGCACCGACCAATCAATAATCGCAGAACCGGCCGCCTCACCGAAAAACTCGTTCACGTAAGGCACGTTAACTTTCAGAGGGTTGCCGAGGAAGTCTGTCCTGCTTTCATCGATGATCTGTTTTGACAGGGTCAGGATTTTATTCAGCGTGACTGCGCAAAAGGCGCCAATCATAAACAGCGCACCATGCGCAAAATTGACGACACCAAGCGTGCCGAAAATCAGCGTCAAGCCCAATGCAATCATTGCATAGGCAGAACCTTTTGACAGGCCATCCAATGTTTGCAGCAAAACGGCATTAAGGCCGACCATGGCTGACATCAGGACGAAAAACAAAAGGACGCCGCCGACGCCAATGGCCATACCGGCCTTTGGGGTTACGGGAAACTTCATTTTCAAACCTCTTTAGGGAGTTGGGAGGAGCTCATAAGAGCAGATGCAGAAAAGGGGCGGTAAAAATTACCGCCCCCAAAAGCTGCAAGTGCGCTTATGCGCCGTTATTGCAAGAGCCCAATTTGGCTTTCTTGCCACCCATTTGCGGGTGGTCCGGAGAGTACATGACTTTCTCAACCGGTGTGACTTCGACAACTTCAAGAAGGTCGAACTCGCTGTCCGGGTTCTCTTTACCCTTCACGACGAGAACGTCTTTGAAGCACTGGTGGTCAGAACCACGATACAGTGTCTTGCCGTTACCCAGGCCGTCAAACTCATAATCTTCCAGAGCTTCAACAACAGCACACGGATTAAATGAACCGGCACGCTCAACAGCATCCGCATAAAGCAGGGTTTGCACATAAGTGGTGTGCGCAGCCTGGCTCGGCGGGAAGCCATATTTGTTACCGAATGATTTAACGAAGGCTTTTGAACCGGCGTCGGTCAGTGACCAGTGCCAGTTGGTTGAGCCGAAGATGCCCTTAACGTTGGCACCGGCACCACGCGCCATCAGGCGAGAGTACAGCGGAACAACGATTTGGAAATCTTTACCGTTAACTTGCTTGTCACGCAGACCGAACTGAACGGCATTGGTCAGTGAGTTGACCATGTTGCCGCCATAGTGGTTCAGAACCAGCGTATCGGCACCTGATTGCAGAACCGGTGCGATGTAAGACGAGAAGTCAGTTTGTGTCAGCGGTGTTTTCACGGCTGCAACTGTTTCCCAACCCATAGACTCGGTTGACGCTTTAATGGCTTCTTCTGTGGTGTAACCCCAGTTGTAGTCAGCTGTCAGGTGGTAGGCTTTACGGTCTTTACCGTAGTTTTTCGCCAGCACCGGCGCCAGTGCGGCACCTGTCATATATGAGTTAAAGAAGTGACGGAAACCGTTTGCCTTGCGGTCTTTACCGGTTGTGTCATTTGAGTGGGTCAGACCGGCCATAAAGATAACGCCGGCTTCTTGACACAGAGCCTGAACGGCCACAGCCACACCAGATGATGAACCACCGGTAATCATGATGGCACCGTCTTTTTCGATCATTGATTTGGCAGAAGCACGCGCCGCATCAGATTTGGTCTGCGTGTCACCGGTCACATATTTGACCTTCTTGCCGAGGATACCATTACCCTTCAGAGCTTTTGATGAAAATGTATTCATCATGCCGCCGTCGCCGCCACCATTCAGGTGCTCAACAGCAAGTTTATAGGCGCGCAATTCATCAGCGCCCTCATCGGCATACGGGCCGGTTTGCGGCACGTTGAAACCGAGCGTCACGGAACGGCCTTTAGGCTCATTCACGAAAGCGTGTGACGCAGATGTAAACATAGTCGGCATTGCCAAACCGGCGCCGGCTACGGCCGTGGATTTCATAAATCCGCGACGTGTAAAGTTCTTGGACATAGGTTCCCTCCTTTAGTCTATTCAGGGGCACGCTCCCATGCCCCGCACACAAACAACACACATAGACATGCGATACTGTTTGCGCACACATGCGACAAATCTGCCGCATGCGACATTGTGTCTAGCAAAAAGCTGCGGTCTTGTAAAAAAAAATTCTGGATTCACGTAAATTAAACGGACAGCGATTTATTCACTATTAAGCTGACTTTTCAGGAAATGCCTAAATATCTGTTTTAACGGCAAGTTTTCTGGCCCAAAGCAGATTCCTCGGCATGTGTATAAGTCGGCCTTTGGCATGCCCAAAAGCCGTAAACCAGCGAAATTCGCCGGCCAAAAGGCAGAATCGAAACTGCTCGTGTCACAAATTCGTCGCGAAACCATGCTGCGTGACCGGGCTTTTACCGGATCTTTCTTTTCGGGACTATTCAGCCGCCTCCGGCAAAGCCGCCGAAGATGATTTGACCAGCTTGCCCGGCAGAGCGCCGGTCGGCAGACCGTTCTCAAAAATCATTTCACCGGCAACAAAAGTGGCGACAATACCATCGGCATTTTGCACAAAGCGCGAGCCACCACCCGGCAGGTCGTCAACAATATGCGGGGTTTTCAGGCGCAAATTATCGACATCGAGAATATTGATGTCGGCCTTCAACCCCTCAGCCAATTGCCCACGATCGGTGAATGAATAAAACGCCGCCGGATCATGGGTAATCATTTTGATACCCTGTTCCAGTGAGAACAGCTTTTCGTCAAACACCCATTTGGTCAGCAGAAAGATGTTGGCACTGGTATCGCAAATCGACCCGACGTGTGCGCCGCCATCCCCCAAAGCCTCTACCGTGTGCGGATGCCGCAACAGCTCGGCGATTTTATCCTTCGATTTGCTGGTCGCCGGAATGTAAATCAGGTTTTGCGCGTCATTGTCAGCCAGGAAATCATACAACCATTCCTCCGGTTCGCGGCCTTCAGCAGCAGCCCGCGCCGCCACGGAGTCGCTGTCTTGCGGCAGATATTCAATCGGATATTCCATCGGATACATGGCTTTATAATTGGTCGACAAAAGCTGCACGAAAATATGCGGATTGTCATTTTCCTCGGCCAGAATTTTGGCTTTCATCGCCGGATCGCGCAATTGCGCGGCTTTTTCAGCCGGTGGCAGATCAGCCAGTTTCAAAAAGCTGGGGCGGCGATAAAACGGGCTCATGCTAGCCGGATGGCCCATCAGGATGCCCAGCGGGCGCGACAAGACCTGCCCGCGAATATCCAACCCTTCGGCTTGTGCTTCCTCGACCCGTTTCAATTGCGTGCGCCACAAATCCGGGTCCGGGTTCATCCCTTCGCTGGGGTTTTCAATCGGCAGCAGGGTGAAGGTGCCCTTAGCACCGGTGCTGCGGCTGGTGTCACGCAAAATATCAAACTCGGCCTCGGCATCCTCCCAATCGGAGATGAACTGCAACACATGGCCATGCGCACCGTCCAATTCGGCACCCAGCTCTTTCATTTCCGAAGCCGCCGCCTCAAAAGTCGGCACATTATCGCCGGAGCTGCTGAGGTGTAGCAGCGTCCGCGTGCTGGACAGGCCGATGGCACCGGCCTTCAGGCTTTCCGCCACCAAGCCGCGCATTTTTTCAATATCGTCAGCTGTCGCCGCCTCACGATTGACGCCGCGCTCCCCCATCACATAAACGCGCAATGGCGCATGCGGCATGAAAACGGCAATATCAATATCGCGGGCGCGCGCATCCAAGGCGTGCAAATATTCCGGAAAGCTTTCCCAATTCCACGGAATGCCGGCCGCCAAAGCGGTACCGGGAATTTCTTCCACCCCTTCCATCAGCTGCACCAAAACCTCGCGGTCTTCAGCACGGCACGGCGCAAAGCCGACACCGCAATTGCCCATCACAACCGTGGTGGAACCGAGATTG
>JBMHCM010000143.1:0-5043 GCA_049889915.1 Parvibaculales bacterium | reverse complement strand
GCGAGCAGCTGATTAACGGCCAACCCTATTTCATGGAAACCGCCGACCATGACGGCGAAGGCCTGCCGAGCGGCCATGGCATTGGCGCGCTTATTACGCTTGGCTTTGACAATATGTATCGGCTGATTAAAGACGGCGTGCCGGATTATGAGCCGCGGCCGGAAGGCAGCATCGCCGCCATTGCCGAGGCGGAAGGCAAAAAACCGGCCGAGATTGTCTATGACATGCTGATGGAAAATGACGGCACCGGCTATGTTTTCCTGCCGCTGTTGAATTACGCCAATCGCAATTACGACCACATTCACACCATGTTCCAGTCAGAGCATACGGTGCTCAGCCTGTCAGATGGCGGGGCGCATTGCGGTGTCATCACCGATGCCAGCTTCCCGACCTATCTGCTCAGCCATTGGGTGCGCGACCGCGCTCGCGGCCCCCGTTTCGGGCTGGAGGAAGCGGTGAAAGCGCAAACCGCCGATACGGCCGCATTATATGGCTTACGTGATCGTGGCATTATCGCGCCGGGCATGAAGGCCGATATGAACGTCATAGATTTTGACGCGCTGCAATTGGGTGAGCCGGAAATGGTTTACGACCTGCCGGCCGGTGGGCGTCGTCTGATCCAAAAAATCGACGGCTATCGCTACACCATTGTCTCCGGCGTGGTGACCTATGAAGACGGCGCGCCGACCGGCAAAACGCCCGGAGCCCTTATTCGTGGCCCGCAATCGGCGGCAGATGCAGAGAAACTGGCGGCTGAGTAAACGCCTTACCGGCAATAAAAGGCGGTCTGTCGAGGCAGGCCGCCTTTTTTATTGGCCGCAGGCTATTGCCGCGCGGCGCGCTGCGCTTCCAATTCAGCAATGATTTTGCGGTGCTCGTTTTCGTCAAACTTAAACTGCGTAAACAAAATCGCGCCGATCACATAAGCGACAAACGGCACACCGGCATACAGCCCTTTAAAGGTCCAAATCACCGCCGCCTCTTGTGCCACATTGGGCACAAAACCGGCAATCGACAAAGCAAAGCCAGTCACCGTCAACATCACCCCATAGGCTGATTTGGAGACGAAATACCAAGCCGCGAAATAGGCGCCCTCTTTGCGCTCACCGGTATGATATTCGTCGAGATCGATAATGTCGGATTTGATAGACGGGTTAATGGTGCCGCCGCAGCTACCGGCCGCCCCGGCCAAAGCGGCCAGGCAAATCAACCGTACTTCCATGCCGGGCTCCAGCGTAATCATGCCACCAAAGGCAAAGGCCGTGGTCAGCATGGAGCCGAGCCATAGGCGCTTTTTGCCGATGCGTTTGGCCAATGGCGTCCATATCGGCGTCAGGGCGAAAGAAAACACCATATAGGCGAGGATAAAGACCGGTGCCAATTGCGGCGCATTCATTACATATTGCGCGGTATACAGCGTTAAAATCGTAACTGTCGCGCCGCCCAAATTCTCAATAAAAATCACCACCAGCAGCAAGCGGGCATGGCCGTTGCGCCAAATATCCTTTGCCGCTTCCCATGGTTTTTCCGGTGCCTTATCCATAAATTCCGGCCGCTCGCGCACCAAGGCGGCGCAGGCCAGCAAACAAGCACCGGCAAACAGACCGGCATAAAGCGATTGGTCAGCCGATAGCGTCCGCACGGCGGTCTCGCTCTCGCCCTCGGCCAAAATAAGCAGATACATAGTGCCGAGCGCCGAAATATAACCGGCAATCCATCCGGCGTGGCGGGCGGCGAAAATCTTGGTACGCTCGTGATAATCATCGGTCATCTCGGCCCCAAGCGACATATGCGGCACGATGAACATGGTCTGCGCCGAGAAGAAGCCGATAATCGCAACCCCCATCCAAATGGCCAATTGTCCGGCATTTAGCGACTCGGGCGGTGCCGACAGCATCCAGAAAAACAGGATGGTCGGGAAAATCGCCCCCATCAGCCAAGGGCGACGACGGCCGAACCGGGTTTTTGTCTTGTCAGATAAATAGCCGACCAGCGGGTCGGAAATTGCATCCCAAAACCGCGAGATACCGTAAATCGTGCCCATCAGCGCCGGGGCGATGAGCAACACATCAGTTGAGAACTTCATGGTGTACAGCGTGACAAGGCAGAACATATAGCCACCACCGACCGGCGGCATCGCATAGGCGAGAATTTGCAGCCAGGTCAATTGCCGCGCAGATGTCGGCGCTGCGGCCATATCAGTCACACTCATAACATTCCTCCACTGACAAAAATGTTTTCACGGAATGTTGCCTGTGGCAAGCGCAAAACCGCTTTCAGTGGGCGCTTGCGGCAAATCGGCTCGACACCGCTTAGTGCACTGCTTAGACTGTTGCGCAATTGGGAGGCTTTTATGGATCAGTCACATTTGCGCGGCCGCGGCAGCGCTTTGCAGCAGGGGTTTATCGTACTCGGTGTCGTCTTGTTTGGCGCTTACTTGCTTTATGATCGCGGTTTTTTATCGATCATCGTTGAGGGTGACAAAAGCCGCCTGTCATGGCTGATAATCGCCATTTGGGCCCTGTTGAGCGCCCGTTGGCTGTATTTGCTGTATTGGCTGCAAAAGCAAAATGACGATTTGTCGGTGCTGCGGCAACGGCCGGAAAGCGAACGCGAAACCATGATGGCGCGCTGGCTCAATCATGGCTGGGTGGCCTCTGACAGTGTGCTGAAAATCGGCCTGCTGGGCACGATTATCGGCTTTATTCTCATGCTCTCGCCGATTGCGTCACTAACCGGTTTTGACCCCGGCAGCCTGCAAAAGGCGCTGGCAGAAATGTCAGGCGGTATGGCGGTTGCGCTCTACACCACGCTGAGCGGGCTTATCGGCAATATTTTGCTGCGCCTGCAATATCAGTTCCTCGCCGATGAAATGCAAAAAACCCTCCTCGCCGCCTATGGCGACACAGCGGACACAGCCGCATGAGGGGCGGCAAGCTGTTTGCCCCGCCGGAAGACCAGAATGCCTTTACCGACATTCTGTTTAACGCGCTATTGGGCTTCGCTTTCATGTTTGCCGTCGCCTTTATGCTCATCCGGCCGGAGGTGATTGAAGGCAAAATCAACCCGAAGGCGGAGTTTATGATTACCGCCAGCTGGCCCGACGGCCATGAGGACGACATCGACCTGATTGTTGAAGATGGCGAAGGCAATTTGGTGTGGTTTGACGCCCGCGAGGCTGGCCTGATGCATCTTGACCGTGACGATCGCGGCTGGCTGGGCGACAGCATCACCGTATCGGGCGAAAAAATCGACAACCCGCTAAACCAGGAAACCGTCACCCTGCGCGGCATTGCGGCCGGCGAATATGTCGTCAATTTGCTGCATTATAAGGCGCAAAGCGGCCGTCCGGTGCCGGTAAAGGTCAAGGTCGAAAAGCTGAACCCGCAAGTCACTGTGGTTTTTGCCGGTGTCACGCAACTGACCGGTGCCGGTGACGAACAAACCGCCGTGCGGTTCTCTTTGGATGCCACCGGTGCGGTGACCAAAATGACCTCGCGGCATAAACTGCTCATTCGCGCCGATGATTTCGCCGCCAAGGCCGGAGGTGCCAAATGACCATCCCGCTCATTCTCGGCCTGTCCTATATGGTGCTGGCCGCTCTCTTGCTGAGCCTCAATCTGGCGACGCCATGGCGGCGTGAAATCAAGACCGCCGCGATTATTATTGTCAGCTTGTTTTATCTCGGTGCTTATCACGGTGCACAAAATCTGCGTGGCTGGGCGTCAAGCGACAGCCCGCCAAGCCCGTTTAAGCTGCATTATGCGGTGGTTGAAGAACCCGATAAGGCGGCAGGCACCAAAGGCGCCATTTATCTGTTGGCGCAACGTATTGACGGGCGCGGGGTCGGTGTTGGTGAGCCACGGCTTTATGAGTTGCCCTTCTCGCCGGAATTGGCCGAAGAGATTGACGAAGCCATGGCGCAAAAAGAAACCGGCAAGGATTTGCAGGCCAATCTCAGCTATCAGGCGGCCAATGCCGAGGATGTCGATGAGATTGAACGGCGCGACGGCAAGAAAGCCCGGCCCGATGCCATGGGCGATGAAGAACGATTGAAGTTGAACTTCCGCGAATTGCCGACCGTCTCGCTACCGCCAAAAAACTAGCAAGTTCGGAAATCAGACAAAAAAAAGAGCGGCCCCGCGAGGCCGCTCTTTGGTTTTTGCCTGCTGCGCTTATTGCTGCAGCGCGCCGGTTTTCTCACCGGCTTCCTTTTTGGCGTTTTCCTGAACTTCATAATCTTGCCAGCTGCGGGCGACGATGAAGGCGTAAATGTCTTCAACATCCTTCTCGCTCAACCGGTCAGCAAAGCTCGACATGCCGCGATCGACCAGCACCCCTTCCAGCACAATCTCTTTGAACATGCGGTGGGTTTGCTCGCTCATTTTGCGCAAGTCAGGAATGGCCGCGCCACCAATCACGGCAATACCGTGACAGAAAGTGCAGACCTCATGATACAGCTCCATGCCGTGGTCAATCGCTTCGGCTTTCAGCTCAATGGCCGGCGGTTGCGGAATTTCCCGCGCCCAATGCTCCGGCTCTTCGATAGACTGACCACCGTTCAGCTTAAACACCAGCAAGCGGCCGAAATTGCCCCATTTATTGGAAGCCGGCATGGCGGCCTCGGTCAGGCCCCCGGCGCCGCCGGAACCGACCTGAATGGCAACATATTGCTCACCATCAATGGCATAGCTGATAGGCGGTGCGATGGTGCTGGTATAGGTGTTGACCTTCCAGACTTCTTCACCGGTTTTCGCATCATAAGCGACAAAATAGCCATCGCCATTACCTTGGAAGATCAAGCCGCCCTCGGTTGACAGCGTGCCACCATTCCAATGCGTGCCATGTTCGCGCACCCAATGGGTTTTGCCGGTCAGCGGGTCAAAAGCGGTGATATAGCCTTTGGCCGGCGGGAAGTCAGGATGCTCGGCCAGCAGCGGCAGCAAACGTCCGAATTCAACGCCGGTGTTCCAACCGCCTTCAATATATTTGTAGCGACCGGTCGCTTTGAAGTCATGATCGACATCAAACACCAACGGGCTT
>JBMHCM010000142.1:0-7305 GCA_049889915.1 Parvibaculales bacterium | reverse complement strand
GCTTGCGTCCGGCCACGCAATTGGCCATGCGCACGGTGGCCTTTACCTCCGTGGCGGCGGCCGGGGCGCCGCTTGGCCGCATGCCCGATGCGGGGGGGCTCAGCGGCCCCGGTCCGGTTGGGCAAAGCTATTTGGTGGCTGAGAAAATTCTCGATGCCGCAAAGCAAACCGGCGCCGATGCCATTCACCCCGGCTACGGCTTTTTGTCGGAAAATGCCGAATTTGCCGATGCGGTGGAAAAAGCCGGACTGGTGTTCATCGGCCCGACCGCCCAGTCGATTGACCTGATGGGCAATAAGGCGGCCGCCAAACGGCGGATGATTGAAGCCAATGTGCCCTGCGTGCCGGGCTATGAAGGCGAAGACCAAAGCGACGAGGTGCTGCTGGCCGAGGGCGCAAAAATCGGCTTTCCGATTATGGTTAAGGCAGCTGCCGGTGGCGGTGGCCGCGGCATGCGATTGGTGGACAGCGCCGACGGCTTGGCAGCGGCCATTTCAACGGCGCGCTCGGAAGCTGAAAATGCTTTTGGGTCCGGCGAGTTGATTTTGGAAAAAGCCATTGTCAAACCGCGGCATGTGGAAATTCAGGTTTTCGCCGACAGCCATGGCAATACCATTCATTTGGGCGAGCGCGATTGCTCGGTGCAGCGGCGTCACCAAAAGGTCATTGAAGAAGCGCCATGTCCGGTGATGACGGATGAATTACGTGCGGCGATGGGGCAAGCGGCGGTTGATGCTGCGGCGTCAATTAATTATCGCGGCGCCGGAACGGTTGAATTTCTGCTCGATGCCAGTGGTGAATTTTATTTCTTGGAAATGAACACGCGGCTGCAAGTCGAGCATCCGGTTACCGAAGAAGTGACCGGCCTTGATCTGGTGGCCCTGCAAATCAAGGTCGCTGAGGGTGACATGCTGGGTCTAACTCAGGATGATGTGACGCTGAGCGGACATTCGATTGAAGTGCGGCTTTATGCGGAAGACCCGGCCAAGGGCTTTTTGCCAAGCACCGGCACGATTGCTTGCTTTGAGCATTTCGACCAAGACGGGGTGCGCTATGACACCGGCATTGTTGGCGGGCAGGAAATCTCACCTTTCTATGACCCGATGATTGCCAAGCTCATCACCACCGGCCCGACCCGTGAGGCGGCGCGCAAGAAGATGGTTGAGGCATTAACCCGCACCGCTTTGTTTGGCCCGCGCACCAATCGCGATTTCCTGATTGCTTGTTTGAAAAACGACAAATTTGCCGAAGGTGATTTCTCAACCGCCTTTATCGCCGAGCAATTCAGCGACGCCGATTTGGCCAACAAACCGGCTGACAATACTGTGTTGGCTTTGCTGGCCGTGCGGCACTTCCTGATTGATCGCCAGCGCGCAATGGGCAAAACGCTTGGTATGCCGCTTGGCTTGGCCAATTTCGGCACCAATGAAAGCCTGCGCACCGCCTATAAGCTGGCGGTTGGGGAGGAAGAAACCTTCATCGCTGTGAAGACCAAATCGGCCGATGCCTATCAGGTGCAAATCGGTGATGCCGAAATTGCCCTTACCGTGCGGGCTGAAGACGGCTTGGTGACGGTGTTGGAGATTGACGGTCAGCAATATGTGACGCAAGCTTATCTTGATGGAGCGACGCTGTTTGCCACGATTGATGGCGATAGCTTTACCGCCAGCAATGTGTTGATGCGCAACGCCGCCAATGAAGATGCCGGCGATGGCAGCAAAATTATCGCGCCGATGCATGGTCGCGTGGTTGATGTGTTTGTTGCCGCCGGTGATGCGGTCTCGGCCGGTGACCGGTTGGCGATTGTCGAGGCGATGAAGATGCAGCATGAAATTCTGGCCGCCATTGATGGCACGGTCGAAGAGGTGCTGGTTGCGGCCGATGCGCAAGTGGCGGCTGATGATTTGATGATTGCTCTTGCGGTCGAAGACGCATAGGCGAAGTGAAGGAGCGCAACATGTTGGCAGAAGCACTGGATTTCAAGGCCGAGTCGGACGGGCTATACGCGCTGATGAAGGATTTGGACGATGCGGCGTTTGACGAGCCGACCCAGTTTAAGGGATGGACGCTGAACAATGTGTTGGAGCATTTGCATGTCTGGAATTGGGCCGCCAATCAGAGCCATGTCGATGAGGCCGATTTTGTGCAATGGCTGGACGGCGTGATGAAAGCGGTAATGGCCGGGGGTATGCGCGATTTTGAAGCCGATTGGATTGGTGGGCTGCACGGTCGGGCGCTGCTGGAAACCTGGCATAATTTTTATACGGATATGGCGGCCCGTTTTGTCGAGGTCGACCCAAAGAAACGCCTTAAATGGGCGGGTCCGGATATGAGTGCGCGTTCGTCCATTTCGGCGCGTTTGATGGAAACATGGGCGCATGGCCAAGAGGTTTATGATCATCTCGGCGTGGTGCGGCAAAATCAAGACCACATCAAATCGATTTGTGTGCTCGGCACCAATACATTTGGCTGGACCTATGCAACCCGCGGCGAAACGCCGCCCGGCCCAATGCCGTTTGTGCAATTGCGCGCACCGTCCGGCGAAGTTTGGCAATTTGGTGAGCCGTCCGAGACCGAGCGGGTCGAGGGCGAAGCCGAGCAATTCTGCCAAGTTGTGACACAAACTCGCAATATTGCCGACACGGATTTGCAAGTTACTGGTTCGGTAGCGACCGATTGGATGCGTAAAGCGCAGTGTTTTGCCGGTGCGCCGGAGACCCCACCGGCACCGGGAACCCGCTTCACACGAAACGCCTAGTTTGCTACACACGGAATCTATTTTTTAGCGAAGGAAGAACAATGTCCCACGCCAGCATCGAACCGACCCCAAACCTGCGCTCGGATGGGCAAATTGAACCGCGCCATGATTGGACGCGAGACGAGGTTGAGGCTCTGTTTGCGCTGCCGTTTAATGATCTTTTGTTCCAAGCGCAGACAGTGCATCGGCAATGGTTCGATGCCAATGAGGTGCAAAAATCGACCCTGCTGTCGATTAAGACCGGCGGTTGCCCTGAAGATTGCAATTATTGCAGCCAAAGCTCGAAATTCGAAACCGGCCTGAAAGCCAGCAAGCTGATGCAAGTGCAAGAAGTGCTGGACGGCGCAGAGCGCGCCAAAGCGGCCGGTGCTTCACGCTATAGCATGGGCGCCGCATGGCGTAGCCCGAAAGACCGCGATATGGATGCCATTGTCGAGATGATTAAGGGCGTCCGTGCTATGGGTATGGAAACCTGCATGACACTGGGCATGTTGACACCTGAACAAGCCGGACAGCTGAAAGAAGCGGGTCTGGATTATTACAACCACAATATTGATACGTCGGAAGAATTTTACGGCGATATCATCACCACCCGCACATTTGCCGACCGTATTGAGACGATTGGCCATGTGCAGGATGCCGGTATCAATGTTTGTGCCGGTGGTATTCTCGGCATGGGCGAAGAGGTCGATGACCGCGCCTCCATGCTGATGACATTGGCCAATCTCAGCCCGCAACCGCAATCCGTGCCGATCAATATGCTGATCCCGATTGCCGGCACCCCGATGGGTGATAATGAGGCGGTCGACCCGATTGATTTTGTCCGCTGCATTGCCGTGGCGCGCATCATGATGCCGAAATCCGTTGTTCGCCTGTCAGCCGGTCGTGAATGGATGTCGGATGAAACGCAGGCCCTGTGCTTTATGGCCGGTGCCAATTCCATTTTCGTTGGTGAGGCCTTGTTGACCACGGCCAATCCGGCTTTAGATAAAGACAACGCACTTTTCGATCGCCTTGGGCTAAAGCCCATGGCGGCCCACAGCTGCCCATCGGCTGTTTAACTTCCATAGGAGACAGACATGGATTTGAAACTTTCCGCCGAGGAACAAAAGTTCCAAATGGAGATTCGCAGCTGGTTTGAAGAAAAGCTGCCGGAAGACCACCCCTATCGCGGTGGCAGCATTATCAATATGACACGCGAAGAAATGGCCGATTGGCAATCTATCCTCAACAGCAATGGCTGGGGCGCGATTGGTTGGCCGTCTGAGAATGGCGGCACCGGTTGGAATGACGCGCAGAAAGCCATCTTCCAATCAGAGGCTGCGCGGTTCAATGCGCCGGGGCAGTCACCATTCGGCGTGACCATGGTCGGCCCGGTTATTTGTGCCTTCGGCACAGATGAGCAAAAGGCTGAGCACCTGCCGCATATTCTTGAAGGATCGCGCTTTTGGTGTCAGGGCTATTCCGAGCCGGGCTCCGGCTCCGATTTGGCGTCTTTGCGCACCGCTGCCGTGCGTGACGGCGATGACTATGTCGTCAACGGCCAAAAAATTTGGACCACACAGGCGCATATTGCTGATTGGATTTTCTGTCTGGTGCGCACCAGCACGGAAGGCAAGCCGCAAGAGGGTATTTCCTTCTTGCTCATCGACATGAAGTCACCGGGCATTGAAGTGAAGCCGATTTATTCTATCGATGGCGACCACCACCTCAATGAAGTGTATTTCACCGATGTCCGCGTGCCGGTGACAAACCTCGTCGGTAATGAGAATGAAGGCTGGACCTATGCGAAATATCTGCTCGGCCACGAGCGCGCCGGTATTGCCGGTACCGATATTATCGTCAATGGCTTGGCCAATTTGAAAAACGTCCATAATTATCTGGCTGAGACGGCCGGCGAAAGCTATGAGGCGGATTCATTCGCCAAGCGTCACGCCGAATTGTCAGTGCGCTATGAGGCGCTGCAAATGCTCGAAAACCGCGCTCTCTTTGCCGCTGAAGGCTCTGGCGACGGCCTGATTTTGCCGCTGCCGATGAAAACGCTGGGCACTGAATTGCAGCAAGATATGGGCGATTTGGCCTATGACATGCTGGCCGCTGACTCAACCGTGCTGTTCTCGGCCGAAGAGTTTCAGCCGAAAGTCGGCGACAATGAGCCGAATTATCGCGCCAAGGCCCCGCATATGACGCACTCCATGCTGTTCAATCGTGCTTCAACGATTTTCGGCGGCACAACGGAAGTGCAAAAAGGCATTATGTCGAAATTTGTGCTTGGCCTGTAAGCCGCACGAAAAGACATGAAAATAAAGGGCCGCTGATGAGCGGCCCTTTTCTTTTGCGCTTTTACTTGGCGTTTGGTTTAGGCAAACAGCGCCTGCATTTGCAGCGAGTCCATGACCCGCTTGCCGTCGCTGTTCCAAACTTGAATGAGCTGTGAAACATAGCCGTCTTTAATGAAATTGGTCGCCGACCGCATCAGCCACCAGCCATCTTGCGTGGTCAAATCATCGGTCAGCAAGTTAATATGCCAACTCATTGAGCTTAACGCCTTAAACGGCTTGGTCAGATGACCGAACGCTGCCGGTGGGGTGTCGGCCAATATAATCAGCGGTATCAGCCCTTGATCCCAACTGGTCTCATCGGTCAGTCGCGCCCAAAACATCATATCCGGCTTGTCTGAGCCTTCCATAAAGCGCGGGCCGGAAACCCAGCGACGGTCGAGATTGGTCAGGAATGTCGGCGCGCCTTCCGTGTTTGGGAAAAACGGTTCTGCATCCTCCGGCTTCACGTCAATGGCGCGGCGCGGATAGTCCAGCTCTTCCGGTAATTCACGCCCGACCCCATAGGTAAACAGGCCGTGTGTGCCGGCCCCCATTTCACTGTCGAGCTTGCCCGAAAATGAGACATTGTTTTTGCCGCGGCGCAGCAGCTCATGGCTGACATTTAATTGCCCAACAGCCGGGCCGATAAAATTGATTTGCGCGGTACGCAGTGGCGGCAGGTCTGTATGGTCATTGGCAATGGCTGCCGCCAGCAAGGCACTTGTCAGCCCGCCAAAGGCGGTGCGTCCTTGCAGCCAGTTTTCCGGTAGGTCGGCCACATAATTTGGGCCGCTGGCCAGAAAACCGGCCATCACTTCGCTATAACTTTTCATGGTTTTTCCTAATCAGAACGTAGCAGTTGTTTACGTTCTTGCTTGTTGTTTTTCAATTGATATTCCCGCGACATGGCAGCGCTGCGGGTATTGAAGACCTCGCTATGCACCAGCCGCCATTGCCGCCCGCGGGTTGATTTGGCACCGCTGCCGCTATTATGCGCGGCCAGGCGTTTGTCCAAATCGGTTGTCCAACCGACATAGCTTTTTGGCGGCCCGTCATCACAGCTTTGCAGCAAATAGACATAACAGGCGGTCAGCTGTCGGTCGGGCTTGGTTTGCGGCGTTTTCATGGCCACAGTTTGCTTGATTCCACAGTCAAAATATATTGCTTTACAGGGGCTTATAAAGCGTCTAATCACGCTCAAATTTCGCTTTTGGAGGGTGCATGTCCGAGGCTGAGAACATCGTTAAATTGCCGCTGTCAGAAGCCTGTGCGCAGGCCGATGCGCTGTATGGCGTGTCGCGTTGGGGCGCCGGTTTGATCAGCGTTTTGGAGAACGGTCATTTGGGCTTAATGCACCCGGACCGACCATCTGCGGCGCCTACCGATTTAATGTCGGTGATTGATAATCTCGAAGCGCGTGGCATTTCAGCACCGGTTTTGCTGCGGGTTGCCGATTTCATCAGCTGGCGGATTGACCAGATCAATCATGCGTTTTCACATGCCATTAGCGAGCTTGGCTATCAAGGGCGCTATCAGGGTGTGTTTCCGATTAAGGTCAACCAGCAGGCGCAGGTGATTGACCGCATCGTTACCTATGGCGAACAGCATGATTTTGGGCTGGAAGTCGGCTCCAAGGCGGAATTGCTGATTGCCATGGCGCACAGCCCCAATCCGCGTGCCGCGGTGATTTGCAATGGCGTGAAGGATGAAGAATTTATCCGTCTGGCGCTGATGTCGCTGCGCCTCGGCTTCAATACGTTTTTGGTATTGGAAAGCCCGCGCGAATTGGAGCTGGTGCTGCAAACGGCGGAAGCGATGAACATCCGGCCGCAATTGGGCCTGCGCATCAAGCTGACGCATGAGGTGAGCGGTAATTGGGCGGCCTCCTCAGGCGATCGGTCAACCTTTGGGATGACCATTGCGCAAGTGATGGATGTGATTGATGAGCTGCGGGCGCGTGACTATCTCGATTGCCTGAAATTGCAGCACAGCCATTTGGGCAGCCAAGTGCCGAATATTATCGAAATCCGCATGGCCGCGCAGGAAGCCTGCCGTTTCTTTATCGAAATCCTGAAAGAGGGCGCGCCGCTGGAATTTCTCGACCTTGGTGGGGGCCTAGGTGTTGATTATACGGGCGAGCATCGGGCGGCGGAAAACTCGACCAATTATACATTGAGCGAGTATTGCCTGAACATTGTTGAGACGGTGAAATATGCCATGGATGAG
>JBMHCM010000141.1:0-4251 GCA_049889915.1 Parvibaculales bacterium | reverse complement strand
GCGCGGCGCGGAACTTTTCGCATAAGGCGATATAATCGGCAGCACTGTGCTTGCGGTTCATCGCCTTTAAAATCTTGTCGGATCCGGCCTGTACCGGCAAATGCAGATACGGCATCAGCTTGTCATTTGTGCCATGCGCGGCAATCAGCGCCGCGTCCATATCGCGCGGATGGCTGGTCGTGAAACGCAAGCGCGCCAGCCCGTCAATTCGCGCCAAACGGGCCAGCAGCCCGTCGAGCCGCAAGCCGTCATGGCTCCAAGCATTGACGTTTTGCCCCAGCAGCGTCAATTCGCAGACACCTTGTGCCGCCAAGGCCTCGGCCTCGGCGATAATATCTGCACTGGCCCGCGATACTTCTTCGCCGCGCGTATAAGGCACGACGCAGAAGGTGCAAAATTTATCGCAGCCCTCTTGCACGGTAACGAATGCCGAGGGCGAACGGGTCAGCGGTTGCCGCGCCACTGCTTGCAGCGCATCAAATTTTTCGGCTGCCGGGAATTCGGTGCGGACCAGTTTCGCGCGCCGTCCATCGGCCCGTGCGGCGGCCACATCAGACAACATATCGGGCAATTGCTGAAAGGTTTGTGGCCCAAACACCATATCGACCACCGGTGCGCGAGCAATCATTTCGGCCCCTTCGGCTTGCGCCACACAGCCGGCCACACCAATCACCATATCCGGATTATCTTGTTTTAACGGCTTTAACCGGCCCAATTCGGAATAGACTTTTTCAGCCGCTTTTTCACGAATATGGCAAGTATTGAGAATGACCATATCGGCGCCTTCCGGCGTCTCGACCGGTCGATAACCGGCTTGCGCCAGCGCTTCCGCCATGCGTTCGCTGTCATAAACATTCATCTGACAGCCATAGGTTTTGATGTAACAGCTTTTGCTGTTTTGCGATTGTTTCGCTGTATCCTGCGCGCTCATGGCTTTGCCTTAGACCTTTTGCGCCGCTTCATCAAGAGGCAGCAAGGCGGGCGGCACCGAGCGCGGCTGCGGGCGGCCTTTGGTGATGTCCTCCAAACCGTCACACACTTGGGCGTATACGGCCTTGGTCATCAGCTTGCGATTGCCCTTTAGGCTATCGGGCAGCGGCTCATGAAAGCAAATTTCCACCGTCGCGGGCGGCGCCGCCAGCATGAAATAAAAATGTTCCAGCAGGCCGATATCGCCGAGCCAAGCATAGGCCATGCGCTGGCGCCGCCCCATGGCGATATCGTGATTGCGCGTATAGGCCATGGTCATGGCCTGCACGGGAATGTGCATATCGCTCTCAATACCGGCCATTAATGTCGATTTGAAGGGCAGCACTTTAATGCCGTCACTATTAGTCGCCTCGGCAAAAATCACCATGGAATGGCCTTTGCGCAAACGCTGCGCCATGCTGTCGCCATCGGTTTTATTGTGACGGCCACGCCGCCGGTCGACAAAAACCGTGTGCTGCAACATCGCCAATTGACCGAATAGCGGCCAGCCTTTGACTTCTGATTTGGCAATGAAAGAGAGCGGCGTCAGCGCGCCGATAACGACAATGTCAAACCATGATAAATGATTGGCGACAATCAAGGTGCCGCGTTGCGGCAGCGGGCCGGTCACGGCCAATTTGACCCCCATCACCCGCAACATGGTGCGGTGAAACAGGATCGGCACATAGGGCCAAAGACCGGGGATAAAGACCAAAACGGTTTGCAACGGCACCAATAAGATGACGGCGGCGAGAAAACCGGTCAGGCGATACGCAACACGGACAAACACCATTGGCGGAAGCCCCTACTCCGATTTCGATTTATCGAGCGGCACACCGTATAATTCCAGCCGATGATCGACCAGCCGATAGCCCAGCTTCTCGGCCACTTCTGCCTGCAGGCGTTCAATTTCTTCATTGGTAAACTCAATCACCTTGCCCGTTTGAATATCGATCAGATGATCGTGATGGTCATCGGCCACCGGTTCATAGCGGGCCCGCCCATCGCCGAAATCATGGCGGGTCAGAATACCGGCTTCTTCAAACAGCCGCACGGTGCGGTATACGGTGGCAATGGAAATGCCGCTATCGCGCTCAGAGGCGCGGCGATAAACTTCTTCGACATCCGGATGGTCTTCGGCTTCCGACAAAACGGCGGCAATAATGCGCCGCTGGTCGGTCATCCGCATACCGGCGGCAACCGCCAGGCCGGCAATATCCTTGCTGTCGATTTGCGTGTCGTTGCTCATAAATCCATCCCTGCCCAACACCTAGCACATGTGGCGTTAAAAGAAAGCCTGCATTAAAAGCGCATCGCTGCGACTGCCATCGGTATTTTTATAATAGCCGGCGCGGCGTCCGCTCTCGGCAAAGCCGCAAGCCTGATACAGCGCCATAGCGGCATGATTGTCTTCCGCCACTTCGAGAAACATTTTCTCGACCGCCAAATGGTCAATGGCGACAGAAATCAAGCGGCGGGCCAGCCCTTGTCGCCGCGCCTCCGGATGCACGGCCAGGGTGAGAATTTCCGCTTCGACGGTTAAAGCGACGGCACTCTCTTTGTCAGCATCTGTGCCTGTATTTTTGCCGCTCGGCACGTGCTGCAGCAAGATAAAACCCTGCGCAGACGCCAAGGCGGTGACCTGCGGCTTGGCCAATAATCCGGTAAAGGCCGCTTCATCCCATGGCCGCGCAAAAGCGGCTGCATGCAACGCCGCCAAAGCGGCGGCATCGCTGCTTGGCGCGATGGCGGCGCTCACGCGCTATCGCCATTTGGCGAGCCGGCGGGTTTTGACGACGCACGGGCCGGAAATTTCGCCCGATTGGGCAGCTTGGCATCGGGCGGGCGCAAATAAAGCGGCTCGGCCGGTTGTTCGGCCCGCGCCTGCCATGCGGTGTCTTCAGCCGCCAGCCGCGCCAATATGTGCGCTTGCGGCCAATGCGGCGCGTCGGTCTCAACAAAATTTCGGCCAGTTGGCGCGGCCTGTTCAGAAGCCAAAGGAGCCAAAAGGGCGGCGCCGCTGCCGACCAGAGCAATCTGATCCGCAGGGTCAAAATCGGCCGCCAAAGCCAACGTGTCTTCCGCCGACAAGGCTTGCGGCACCCCCAAAGGGTGGCGCGCTGCGTCAAAGGCTTGCGCATAAAATGTGGCGCGGCGCGCATCCACCGCGACAATCAGCGGTCCGTCATGCGCCGCCGCCAGCGCCATCACTTGCAGCGTGCCATAACAGACCAGCGGCACATTTAGCGCCAAAGCCAGACCGCGCATGGCCGACAGGCCGACCCGCACGCCGGTAAAAGTGCCCGGCCCATGTGTCACCGCCAGCCGGCCGACCGCTTGCATGGGCAGGTTTTGCGCCGCCATCAGCTCGGCCATCATCGGCAAGAGGGCTTCGGCATGGCCTTGTCGCATTGACTGCAAAGCGGTGCCCAACACGCCGTCTTGATAAAGCGCCACCGAACAGGCCCCTTGCGTGGTGTCACAAGCGAGGATAAGCGGCGCTTCAGACATCAGGCGGCGTTACAGAATTTGGCAGGCATCATCAAAAGCCAGACGCGGGCTGCGATCAAACAACGCCTCCGGCTTACCGGTGCCGATATTGCACAGCATATTGGCCTTAAAGCGGCCATCGGGGAAAAACTCGCGATTGACCGCCTCAACATCAAAGCCCGACATGGGGCCGACATCGAGCCCCAAGCCCCGCGCCGCCAGCATCAGATAAGCAGCCTGCAAGGAGCCGTTGCGCATGGCGGTTTCGGCGGCAAACGCCTCGGAGCCGGTAAACCAGTCGCGGGCCGCCGGCTGGTGCGGAAACAATTCCGGAATACGGTCATAAAATTTTGTGTCATTGGCAATGATGACGCACACTGCCGCATTGAGGATTTTCGGCTGGTTGGCCTCCATGGCCAGCGGGGCCAAGCGCTGCTTGGCGGCCTCGGAGCGAACGAAAACCAAACGGGCCGGTGAGCAATTGGCGCTGGTCGGGCCCATTTTCATCAAATCATAAAGCGCGTGCAATTGATCATCGGCCAAATCGGTTTTGGCAAAATCATTATGCGAGCGGGCCTCATTGAACAACAGGTCGAGGGCGGCTTGGTCAAGCATGGCAGGTCCTTTTTTCGTTAAATTACGGCGCGCACTTCGGTGACGGCCGGCACATAATGGCGCAGCAGGTTTTCCACCCCTTGTTTCAGGGTCGCGGTTGCCGATGGGCAACCGGCACACGCGCCGCGCATATGCAGCGAAACAATACCGTCTTCAAAACCATGAAAAACAATATCG
>JBMHCM010000140.1:0-6111 GCA_049889915.1 Parvibaculales bacterium | reverse complement strand
TCATCGTAAAAACATTCTTTCAAATAAAGGAACTCGCCATCGGTCAGGCTGGCCAGCGTATTATCGCTAAAGCGCGCGCTCGTGGTATCGGTGTTGCGCAACACACAGGCAAAATCATCTTTATCGTAATTGGCATGCTGGTACCAAGTGACATCGGTGATGCTTTCCCAGCAACCCGGCCCGGCAATGCCGGTAAATGGCGCTTCAAGAGCACAAGCCGGGTTGAGTGTCGGGTTGCTGAGCGATCCGACAGAAACATAATAATCATTGGCGCCATTGCAGCCGGTCGCATGTGGCGGGCTGGCCGCTAAAGCGGCCGTGCGGTCTTGCGATGACCCAAAGCCGTCATTTTGCGCCGTATCATGAGAGGAGCGAATGGTGAAAAACTGACTGCGGGTCAAATCGGCACAGCCATCGCCTGTGACCCCATCCGTGCCGGTAATATAATTGTCGCAATCAGCTTCATATTGATTGCTGGCAATTTGCACATTCGTATTGGTGGCGCCACTGGCAAAGGCGATTTGCAACAAAACCTCCGACGGATGATTGACCAAACGCCGGCCCAGCGCCCGCGCATACAACTTGCCGTCAGCGCAGGTTTCGGCGTCATATCCCAAGGCCACTGCCGCCGTGCGCTCCAAATCATTTTCGTAGCAATTTTCCTGCGCATCGGCATCCGCCTCACCGGACAGCCAATCCTTAAAACTGGCATATTGCGTTTTGGTCATGACACCGCAGCCGCTCAACGCCACACCGGCATCATCGGTCAGGCTATAGCCGCCAATATAATTGCTGCAATTATCAGCTGTTGGCGGGGCCAAAGCCTCGCCATCACAGGCACTATTGGCGCGGCCCAAAGCTTCCAAATAAATATCTGAATTGGTGCAATTGCGCGCATAGCCGAGCAGCAGCGCCTCTTGATATTGCGCATTATTGTCGTAGCCGGCTGCCTTGGCCAAATCCGTATCATTGCGCACCGAGGTAAATTGCGCCTTGGTCAAATCGGTGCAGCCGCTGCCGCTGACGCCCGGCGTGCTGGCAATATAATCATCGCAATCGGCCTCATAATGATTGGCAGTCAAATTATCGCCATTGCCGTCGGTCAGGTTTTGTTGCGTCGGATAACTGGTCGAACTGCGCCCTTTGGCGGCATTATAAAGCCGTGCATCGGCCAGGCTGGTGCCGCTATAGCCCAGCGAGATGGCCGCTTCGCGCTCAAGATGGGAGAAAAACCCATTGGTCTGCGCATCGGCATCTAGATTGGCCGTATGGGTACCGGCCGAACCGCCGCCATCGCCACGCCCATAGGTAACGAAACCGGCCGATAGCGGCAGGCTGATAATGCACAAGGCCGCGACCAGCACCGCGCGCCGCGGCGATAAATTTGCTTTCACTGATTTGACAGAAAACCCAAACTTCATAACGCTCTCACCAAACACAAATGATGCTGCAGCATCCTCACTTAATTTTATAAGAAACTTACGTCAAAAGACCGATTATCGACATAGAAAATATTCTAAAAAAACTGCCAATTTCATGGCCTGTTCGTTAGTGCGCATGCACCGCTCAGCGTTCATCACTCACCACTCAGCATTCATTGGCCAAATTGGAAACCGCAGCCGGCGTTGGGCAGGCATATTTGGCGGTCGATTGCGCGGTGTCGCATCCCTCATTGACGTCATTGCTATTATTCAGCACGCAAGGCATTTTCAGTGTTTGCTGCACGCCCGAAGCGTTGAACACAAATTTGCTTTTGCCGATATAAACACCGGCATCATAGGTCGGCGATTGGCAGCCCGTATCGGTTTCATCATCGCCGCCGGTTTGAATGCACACGCAGTGATGCATGTAAAAATCCTTACTGTTCAGCCGCGAGCACGGATCGGAACACATAAAGCCGATTTGCCCGAACGCCAATTCGGCTTGGCTGTTCGATTGGCTGGCACTGGCATGCATATTGACCGCCGCATTGAGCGTTTGGTCATAGGGGTTTTTAAAATTGCTCGACTCATTCATGCCGGCGACGATTTTATCAACATAGGTGTAGCAACGTTCATCTGTCGCCACTGTGCCTTTGGCCAGCGCGCTATTGCCGCCAAGGCCAGATGTCAGCGCCACAAAGTCAGTGTCCAAAGCGCGGTCAATCGTGTCGCCATTGCTTTGCGCCACATCCAGCTTGGTGGCGTCAATATAGCTTTGATAGCCGACCACGCCGACAGCCGCCAGAATGCCCAAAATGGCCACGACCACCAGCAATTCAATCAGTGAGAAACCTGCCTTATGCACTTAATCCTCCAGAACTGGCCTATATATAAGTGGCATTTGCATGGCCGACAAGCGGCGCGGCGAAACGGCTAGAGCGGCAAAATCATTACCACATCGCCGGGCTGACGGGCCGCATCCTCAATCGGACGGCGAATTAGGCAATTGGCGGCCGAAAATACCGATGTCAGCGCGCTGTCCTGCTTGGCAGAAGCGCAGAGCTGCACTTGGCCGGTATCGTCGATGCTAAATTCGCCGCGCAAAAAATTCTCGCGACCGCCATTGGCCGAGAGAGCAGCCGTCAAACGGCCATGCGCCCATGGCAGAGCGGCCGAGCGGCCCGCCAAATGGGCAATCAACGGACGCAAAAACAAATGCGCCGTCACCATGGCTGAGGCCGGATTGCCCGGCAGACCCAGCGCCACAGAAGACGCTGAAGAAGAAGAGGTGGTGGCAAACCAGCACGGCTTGCCCGGTTTGACAGCGATTTTGCTGAACACCATCTGATAGCCCAAATCGGCAAATACCTGTTTGGCGAAATCATAGGCGCCGACCGACGCGCCCCCAATCGGCACATAAATATCGGCCTGCGGCAGCGCTTGCACGGCGGCGGCAAATTGCGCCGGATCATCGGGCGTCAGCGCATGGCCGACCGGCACACCGCCCCATTGGCTGACCAGAGCGGCGAGCGCCACCCCCAGACTGTCGGGGATATCGACCTCGCCCAAAGCCTGTCCGGCCGGTTTCAGCTCGTCGCCGGAAGCGATAAAGGCAATGCGCGGGCGCGGCGTCACACACAAATCAGCATGATTGCCATTGGCCGCCAGTGCCAAATCGGCAGCCGTCAACACCCGACCTGCGGACAGCAATATATCGCCGCCGGCAAAATCCTGTCCGGCGCGGCGAATATGCGCCGGTTTGTCTTGCGGCGCGGTGAGGCGCATCTGCGTGCCGTCGCGCGTCACATCTTCTTGAATGACAATATGGTCGGCCCCGTCAGGCACAGCAGCACCAGTGAAAATACGCACCGCCTGACCTTCAGCCAGACTGCCGTCAAAACGCTTGCCGGCCGGCACTTCGCCGATAATGTCGAATTGCGTCCGGCCTTGAGAGACATCTTGAAAGCGCAGTGCGTAGCCATCCATGGCCGACACATGAACCGGCGGTTGCGTGCGCTGCGCCGCCACATCACAGCTCAGCACGCGGCCTGCTGCATCGCTTAAAGGCACGGTTTCATGGCCGTTCAACACTTCGGTTTGCGCCAAAAACGCCCAAGCTTCCTCAACGCTAATCATGCCGCGCCCCGCTCATTCAGGGTCACCGCGAAAATCACCGGATTTGCCGCCGGTTTTTTCAACCAACTCAATCGGGCCGATGCGCGCCGCCTTATCCATTGCTTTGGTCATGTCATAGACGGTCAGGCAAGCCACGGAAACGGCAGTCAACGCCTCCATTTCAACACCGGTCTTGCCACTACAGGCAACATCGGCGACCACGGAAATGCCGTCTTTTTGTTGCGTCAAAACCAATTTGACCCGCGATAAGGGCAAAGGGTGGCAGAGCGGTATCAAATCGGCGGTCTTTTTGGCCGCCATAATACCGGCCAATTCGGCCACGGCCAGCACATCGCCCTTGGCCGCTTGACCGGCGGCAATGGCCGCCAATGTCGCACCAGTCAGGGCAACAAAGCCCTGCGCCCGCGCCGTGCGGTCGCTAGCTTGCTTACCGCCGACATCGACCATATGGGCGCGGCCATCGGCGTCAAAATGGGTTAATTTATCGCTCATGTGGCTGTTTCTCGTCTTTATTTCTTATGCCTATTGCTCTTCTCTATTTCTCATCCAAGCGCGGCATCAGTTCGACCAAATTGCAGGGCTTATGGCGGCTGTCCAATTGATAGCTGATGACTTTATCCCAGCCATCTTTGACGGCGCCGTTTGAGCCGGGCAACGCAAAGATGAAAGTATTTTTGGCCAGCCCGGCCACGGCGCGCGATTGCAGCGTCGACAGGCCGACCGATTGAAAACTGACCTGATGAAAAATGACCGAAAAGCCCTCAATGGTCTTTTCAAATAGCGGCGTGATGGCTTCCGGCGTGGTATCGCGGCCGGTCAAGCCGGTGCCGCCGGTGGAAATCACGACATCAATTTGCGGGTCGTCAATCCAGCCCTGCACTTGCGCGGCAATTTTCGCCTTATCATCGGTGACGATACAGCGATCGGCCAAATTATGCCCGGCCGCCGTGAGCCGTTGCGCCAAAATATCGCCTGATGTGTCGGTCTCGGCGGTGCGTGTGTCCGACACGGTCATGACGGCAATATTGACCGGAATGAATGTCAGGCTTTCGTTGATTCCGTGCATGGGCTGTCCCACCTTTCCTTATCGTCATAATCCTGCGCCCGCGGCTCAATCCAGCTTTCGCCATCGGCACGAATTTCCTTCTTCCATAACAGTACATCGGATTTCAAAAAATCCATGAGATAATCGGCCGCCTCAAAGGCGTCGCGGCGATGGCGCGCTGCACAGGCCACCAACACAATCGGATGCCCGACCTTCACCTCGCCAACGCGGTGAATAATCGTCAGCTTCAAAAGCGGCCACCGGGCGGCGGCCCGCGTCGCCACTTGTGCGATGGAGTTATGCGTCGCTTGCGGCATATGGTCGAGATAAAGCGCTTCGACCGGATTGGCGGCATCCTCGCGGCTGACCTGACCGAGAAAACTGACAATGGCACCGGCGCTCTCGACCCCGGCGCGAAACGCTGCCAAGGCAGCATCAGCGTCAAAATCTTCGGCCGGCAGAGCGATATGCATATCGGCGCTCATATTAGCCGCCGCTGACAATCGGAATAATGGCAATATGGTGTGCTTCGGCCAGCGGGGTTTGCCAATCGGCAATCGCGTCATCCATTACCAAGCGGGTTCCGGGGTGGGCAAGAATATCAGCCATATGCGGCGCCGTCTCGCTCAACCAATTGCGCAAAGCCGCGCCATCGGCCAAATCATCCGGCACGCCGTCCATTTGTCTGCCACCATTTAAGTCAGCCAAGCGACCGAAAAAATCCACCCGCATCTTAGCCTCCCGTTACCGACATGTGCCGCGCCGTCGCCGGTGTCGGATTGTCTTTGGCAATGGCAAAATCATGGCCTTTGGGTTTGGCCATCAAAGCGGCATCCAGCAGCGCGTTCAAAGCGGTGATATCTTGTGCCTTCAAGGCCGGGCGCAAATCCATTTTGCCGTCTTGTCCAAGGCAGGTGTAAATCTCGCCGGTGCAGGTAACCCGCACGCGGTTGCAGCCGCTGCAGAAATTATTGGTCAAAGGCGAAATAAAGCCGACCCGCCGCTCACTATCCGGCCGGGTGAAATAAACCGCCGGGCCACCACTGCGATAGCTGCTTGGCTGCAAGCCAAATTGCGCGACCAATCGCTCTTGCAGCGGCAACAAAGGTACATATTGGTCGAAGCGGTCTTCATCGACAAAACCCATTGGCATGGTCTCGATGAGCGTCATATCCATTCCGCGCTCATGCGCCCACTCAATGAGTTGCGGCAGTTCGTCTTGATTGTAGTTTTTCAACGCCACCGTGTTGATTTTTACCTGCAGCCCGGCCGCCTGCGCCGCCTCAATACCGGCCAGTGTTTGATGCAGCGTATCGCGCCGCGTCAGCCGATGAAACACATCGCGGTCCAGCGTATCCAAAGAAACATTGACCCGCTTGACGCCGCAATCGACCAAAGTTTGCGCATGATGTTGCAGCTGCGTAGCATTGGTGGTCAGCACCAATTCCTCTAGAGCTGGCTCCGCCCCCGGCGCAGCGCCTCCGCCAAGCCTTTTGCCCAGTCTTTGAC
>JBMHCM010000139.1:0-24754 GCA_049889915.1 Parvibaculales bacterium | reverse complement strand
ATGATGACAACCAACCGATGCAGAAAGTCACCGGCGGCGGTTTACCGGCCGAGATTTGGCGGCATTTTATGGTCGGACAAAAACAATTAAGCGAACGCATCACCCTGCCCGACAGTGCCACGCCGGAGGCTGATATGGGCGGCCTGTTGAAACGGTTCTTCGGCCTTTAACGCAGTTTGGCCATCAGCTTGGCGGCCAATTGCTCGGCCGTCAGCGTGTCGTCATAATGCGCCACATAGCGGTTCTCGCCATCCATCAGATAGAAAAATGAGCTGTGGTCGACATTATAATTGCCATTGGCATCGACCTCAGGCCGCTTGGCGGCATAAACCCGATAAGCCTTTTTAACGGCAGAGATTTGCGTCTCGCTGCCGGTCAGGCCGATAATTTTCGGGTGAAAATAAGACAGATAATCGGCCATTTGCGCCGGTGTGTCGCGGGCCGGGTCGACCGAGATAAACACCGGCTGCAGCGCGGCATAAATTTCCGGCGCTTGTTCCTCGATAATTCCAAGCGCCAAGCCCAGCCGGTCCAGCGTGGTCGGGCAGACATCGGGGCAATAGGTGAAGCCGAAAAACATCAGCATGGGGCGGCCGGCAAAATCAGCCTCACTGACCGCGTCGCCTGTTACGGTGACCAGCTGAAACGGCCCGCCAACATCAACTTGGCCGGCCGGACGCACCCGGTCTTGTTGCGTCAGCCCGCTGAGCAACAGGCCAAGCAGAACAACCAGCCCGACGGCGCTGATGGCCATGGAGATTTTTATTTTTGTGGTCATTTTCTGTCCCCTGTCTGCCTATCCTATCACTGTCGGATCGGCGGATTGTCTTTTTTGCGGTGGGTTTCCCCTTGCCCCGGCTTGTTGCCCGCGTTTATATCGTCTGTATGAAATGCGTGCAATATGGTCGACCGCGCAGCGCCGCTTTGACGCTGCTGCTCCTGCTTTGTTTGGCGGGCGGTGATGGGCAGGCGCAGCAAGTGCCGATTTTGCGCGATAATGCGCTGATTGAGGCAGCCCGCGCCGGTGATGTCGAAACACTGAAAACCGCTTTGGCGGCCGGGCAATCGGCCAAGCTATTGGGCCGCAATGGGCAAACGGCATTGCATGCGGCCAGCCAATGGGGTCGCGCCGAGGCAGTAGCGGTATTGCTGAGCGATGAGGTGGCGTTGGACAAGCGCGCCAAGGATGGCCATACGGCACTTAGTTATGCGGTGTTACGCAACAATAAAGAGATTGTCGGCCAATTGCTGGCGGCCGGCGCCGATGCCGACCGCACCGGCCCGAATTATGAGCCGCCTTTGGTGATGGCGGCGCGGCTCGGCCATGATGCGACCGTGGCGGCGCTTTTGGCGGCGCGGGCCGATGTGCAGGCAACAGATGCCACCGGCCGCACGGCGCGCGATTGGGCGCTGGCCAAACGGCACCGTAAAATTCTTGCCGCGCTAACGGCGTCAGGCGGATAATCATGACCAGTCGCCCAATTGCCGCTAGCTTATCCGACACGCCGCGCCGCGGCGACATGCCATTGGTCTCGGTGCGCCTGCGGGTGCAATTATTTTTGCGCTGGCTGGCCATTATCGGCCAGACCACCGCTTTGTTTGTGGTGTATTTCGGTTTCGGCTTTGACCTGCCGCTGGCCGATTGTTTGCTGGTTATTACGCTGGCCATTGCGTTGAACTTTGCCCTGATGCTGCGGTTTCCGGCCAGTCATATTCTGACGCGGCGCGAGACGGCCGCTTATTTGCTGGTCGATATTACCCAGCTTGGCCTGTTGCTTTATCTGACCGGCGGGTTGATGAACCCGTTCGCCCTTTTATTGCTGGCCCCGGCGACCATTTGCGCCAGCCTGTTGGATGCCCGTACGACATTTTTGATGGTGGTTTACACCATCGCCGGCGCCAGCTTTTTGGCGCTGTTTCACGAGCCTTTGCCGTGGCGTGGCGCGGCACCGGATATTCCGTTTCTTTTCCGCTTTGGTGTGTGGGTGGCATTGGCTTTGGCGCTGGTGTTTATTCCCAGCTATGTTTGGCGGGTCAGCCGCGAAGGGCGCCGCATGTCGGCTGCATTGACGGCCACCCGTAATGTGCTGGCCCGCGAGCAACGCCTATCTGCCTTGGACGGCTTGGCGGCTGCCGCTGCGCATCAATTGGGCACGCCTTTGGGAACAATTGTATTGGTCTCAAGCGAGGTATCGCAACGCACCGATGTGCCGGCCGATTTGCGCGATGATATTGAGCTGATGCGCGACCAGGCCTTACGTTGCCGCGATATTCTTTCCTCGCTGAGCAGCGAGGAAAGCGATCCGGTCGTATCTGATCTGTCTTTGCGCGGGCTGCTGGACGAAGCGGTGCTGGAGGCCGGGCTGAGCGATAAGACCATTCATGTTTCATGCCGCTCCAACGGCCTATTGGCGTCAGCCGAGCCGCTTATTCGTCGCGCCCCGGAGCTGATTTATGGGCTTGGCAATTTGATCGAAAACGCCGCCGAATTTGCCAATGCCACAGTATGGGTGAACGCCACCTATTCGGCGCAAATGGTGCAAGTGGTGATTGCCGATGATGGGCCGGGTTTTGCACCGGAAATCATCTCGCATTTGGGTGAGCCTTATACCTCAACCCGTGGCGTGGCCAATGAGGATGATGAATTTGGCTTGGGGCTAGGCTTTTTCATTGCCCGCACATTGATACAACGTTCCGGCGGCGCGCTGGAGGCGCGCAATCTGGCAGAAGATGAGGTGGTCGATAGGGCGACGCCGGGCGGGGCTTGCGTCGCCATTAGCTGGCCGCGGCAAAAATTGGAAAAACCGGCCATTAGCCAGAGCTGATGTAAGCCGCAACCTTTCGCCGGTTGAATTGCTGTGCGGCGCGCCTATATCAAGGGTAACTGAGTAAAGGACACCCGTGATGAGTGACGCACAAATCGCCGATTTGCCGCATGAAGGGCAAAACTTGTTGATTGTCGATGATGATCAACCATGGCTGACCCGCCTGTCGCGGGCCATGGAAAGCCGCGGCTATGTGGTGCATGGCGCGTCTTCAGTGGCGGAAGGCATCCAATTGGGTAAATCCGTCAAACCGGCTTTTGCCGTGGTCGATATGCGGTTGGAAGACGGCAATGGGTTGGATGTGGTGGAAAGCGTCCGCCATGACAATCCTGAGGCGCGGATCATTATGCTGACCGGCTATGGCAATATTGCCACGGCGGTTGAAGCGGTCAAACGCGGCGCGGTTGATTATCTCGCCAAACCGGCCGATGCCGATGAAATTCACGCCGCCTTAATCGCTGCTCCGGATGCCAAAGCGGCGCCGCCGGAAAACCCAATGTCGGCCGACCGGGTGCGGTGGGAACATATTCAGCGTGTTTTTGAACTGTGCGACCGTAATGTCTCGGAAACAGCGCGCCGGTTGAACATGCATCGGCGCACCTTGCAGCGCATTTTGGCCAAACGGGCGCCGCGCTAGTAGATTTCTCTGAAAATTTAGCTTTACGGTGTGGCCAAGCGGCCCCAGCGAAACGCACCAATGCGCGCCAAGCGCCGCATCAATACATTGCGCCGCGCTGCCGCCAGCTTGGTCTCCGGTGCTTCGGTGATGATTTCCGCCCCATAGCTATCGGCCAAAATCAGCCCGCTATCAGGCGGCAATATGTCAGTCGGAAAATCCGGTGCGACGGCGAAGTAAAAGCGGTCGCAATAGGGCAGATAATCCGGCCATTTCTGGTCGGCCTGAAAATCCGCCACGCCGCTTTTTATTTCGATAATCCACAAAGCCCCCTTATCGGTGACGGCCATGAGATCGGCGCGGCGGTGATTGGGCAGCACCACCTCCGGCAGGCAGGCAATGTTTTGCAGCGCCAAAGCCCGCGTGACGCCGCGTTGAATGGCCAAGGCGGCCTCAGACTGGCGGCCGTCTTGCGGCATGATATCGGCCGCTTGCAGCGGGCTGTCATCGGTAGTTCGCATGCGTTAGCCTACCAAAACGGGCGGCGCGCGGCCACAAAAGGCTGATGCGGCAAAATTGTGCGGTCCCCAACCGACTTTTTCCTTGAAGTATGGCCGCTTTTCATGGGAAGCTTTGGTCAAGTAGGCGGCTTGCAGTGCGGGCCGCTTAAGGTTTTGGGAGGACCTGATGGTTGAAAAATTAGAAGAAATCGTCTTTCGTTCGCGTGGCATTATCCTTGCCATTTTCGCCGCTTTCACAATTTATAGCGGCTATTATGCGACCAATTTGAAAATGACCGCCGGCTTTGAAAAGCAATTGCCGGCCGGCCATGAATATATCCAGACATTCCAAGAATATCGTGACCGCTTATTCGGGTCGAACCGCATTATTGTGGTGCTGAAAGAGCGCGAGGGTGACATTTGGAACAAGGATTTCTTTGCCACATACAAAGATTTGACCGACGCCCTGTTTTATATGCCGGGCGTGGCGCGGCACACGCTGACCTCCCTATGGACACCGAATTCGCGCTATTTTGAGATTACCGAAGACGGCTTTGTCGCCGATGACGTGATTCCGGGCACCATCACCATTGATAATATTGACAGCCAATGCGTTTCGCGGCTGAAAACAGCCAGCCTGGCCACCAAATGTGAGCCGGCGCTGGATATTATTTCCAATAACGTGGTGCGCGGCGGCTTTGTCGGCCGTCTGGTCGCCAATGATTTCTCAGCCGCCATGGTGCGCGCTGAACTGCTTGATTTCGATGTCAAAACCGGCGAGCGGTTGGATTATTTCGATCTGGCCGACAAGTTGGAAAGCGACATTCGCGGTAAGTTTGAAAACGATAAATATGAAGTGCAAATCATCGGCTTTGCCAAGTTGATCGGCGATATTGCCGATGGCGCCGGCACGGTGGTGCAGTTCTTTGCCATTGCGCTGCTGCTGACCATTTTGTCGGTTTATGCCTATGCGCGGTCTGTCGTTTTGACCTTCCTGCCGCTGTTCTGCTCGTTGACCTCTCTGGTCTGGCAGTTCGGTATTCTGAATATTCTCGGCTACGGCCTCGACCCGTTGGCCATTTTGGTGCCGTTCTTGGTGTTCGCCATTGGTGTGAGCCATGGTGTGCAGCAGATTAACCTGATTACGGCGGAAATTTCCGACGGCAAGACCAGTGATGAAGCGGCCCGTGCCAGCTTCCGCGGTCTGCTGGTCCCGGGCTCCATGGCGCTGGTTACCGATTTGGTCGGTTTCGGCACTTTGATTCTGATCCCGATTCAAATGATTCAGGAATTGGCCATCACCGCTTCAATCGGTGTGGCGCTGAAAATCCTGACCAATCTGGTGATGCTGCCGGTCATGGCCTCTTACTTCAAAATCGAAGATGGCTTTGTCGAAAAAATTGCCAAGTCACGCGAGTCGCGTGTGCGCTTGATGCAAAAACTCGGCAATATTGCCAATCCGCGGGTTGCCGTGGTGGTGCTGGCCGTGGCGGTGGTGTTGTTCATCACCTCCTTCATTCAAAGCCAAAACCGCCATGTCGGCGCGCTGCATGCCGGGTCGCCGGAATTGCGCAAAGAAGCCCGCTATAATGAAGATAGCCGACAGATTGCCGAGAAATTTGCTCTTGGTCTCAATCTGTTGACGGTGATCGTCGAAACACCGCGCGAGGCCTGCATCAATTATCCATATATGAAATACCTCAATGAATTCACGTGGTATTTGCGCAATGTGGAAGGCGTCTCGCTGGTGCTGTCGCTGCCTTATGTGACACGGCAATCAAATAGCGGCTTCAATGAGGGCAATTTGAAATGGCAGGCCCTGCCGCGCAATAAATATGCGCTGGTGCAGTCGCAATCACCGATTGGTGCCTCGACTGGCCTGCTTAATGATGATTGCACATTGTTGACGCAGTTGATCTTCTTGGATGATGCGAAAGCGACCACCATTAAGACGGTTACCGGTGCGATTAAAGAGTTCCGCACCAATAATCCGTCGCCGGTTGCCGATTTGCATATTGTCACCGATCCGCCCATGCGGGATCCGGGCAATATTGACCTCGGCATCAAAACCAATGTGGTCGATAATGGTGTCACCTCGGCTTTGGCCATCACCTATGATACGGACGTTGACACACCGGATGCGCTGCTTGAGCAAGTGCGCGCGCAAGGCGTGAAGATTGACAGCCATGAAGTGGTGCCGGTGAAAATCCGTCTCGCCTCAGGTAATATGGGCGTGCAGGCGGCCGTCAATGAAGAGATCGAAGTCTCCGAATTGCCGATGATGCTGTATGTCTATATGACGATTATCGCGCTGGTTATTTTCACCTATCGCGATTGGCGCGCCACCATCGCTTGTTGTGTGCCGCTGACCTTGGCGACCTTTATGGGCTATTGGTTCATGGAGTTGCTGGAAATCGGCCTCACCGTGGCCACCCTGCCGGTGATGGTGCTGGCGGTCGGCCTTGGCGTGGACTATGCGTTCTATATCTACAACCGCATTCAATATCACCTGTCGACCGGCCTCGACGTGACGGCCAGCTTTAAGCAGACCCTCAATGAAACCGGCATGGCGGTGGTGTTTACCGCGCTGACCCTGGCGGTCGGTGTATCAACCTGGGCCTTCTCAGCGTTGAAGTTCCAGGCCGATATGGGCTTGCTGCTGACCTTCATGTTCATGATCAATATGATTATGGCGGTCACCGTGCTGCCGGCCTTGGCTGTGGTCTTGGAAATGCTGATGCCGCGTAAAACGCCGCCAAAAGCACCGAGTGGCGCATTGGCCCACTAGGCGGCGCACTAAGCGCATAAAACGTAAAAATAAACCCCGGCATTGCGATTGGCGCACTGCCGGGGTTTTCTTTTTAGAGCCGATGCGCCGAGCAATTAGGGCAATTGATGGCCCAATAGTTCGCTAAGCGCTTCAATCGCCTGCGCTGCGTTCAAAACCTTCACCGTGCCCATGCCGAGGGCTCGCGCCGGTTTCAGATTAATGCCTAAATCGTCCAGAAACACGCATTTGGCCGGCTCAACGCCCAGCTTCTCGCACGCCATCAGATAAATTTCCGGCTGCGGTTTGCGCACACCGACCAGTGCGCTTTCAATGACATGCTCAAAGCGCGTCATCACATCGGCCACAGCATCGGCTTTTTCTTGCGTCCGCGCCATGCCGGGATTATTGGCCGGACCATTATCGGTTTTCACATTATTGGTAATGCAGGCCAGCCGATAGCCGCGGGCCTTCAGCCCGTCTAACACCGCCACCATTTCGGGGCGAATATCACCGGCCAACAGCGCCAGCACATCGCTGCCCGGCACATCATGGCCGCGTTCTAGTGCCTCGGCCCGAAAGGCCGCGTCAAATTCGGCGGCGCTGATTTCACTGCGCTCCAACCGGGCCCACGCATTGCTGTCCGGATTGGCGGCATTGATGCTGCGGATGAAATCGGTCGGCAAACCGTTTTGCTGCTCATAGGCGGCAAATGCCTCAAAAGGGCTGGAGGTAATCACCCCGCCAAAATCCCAAATAATCGCTTGGTAATTTGTGCTGCTGTCAGCTTGCGGCTGTTGCATGGCCATCCTCCTCAAAATCATTTAACTTTTCTGTTGAGCGAAATCATAAGCGGCGGGGGCCATGATGCAATCATCGATACGGGCATTTTTGCTTTTTTTCACGCGGCGTAATGTGCTGCTGGCGTCGGGCCTGCTGAGCATTTTGGCTATGTTGGGCTTTCAATGGCTGCAGCTGCAATTGGGCGGGCCGATGCTGGACATGTTGCGCGGCTATCAGCGCGACCAATTATTTGATCATATGCTGCTTTATGGTACAGCCGGGCGCGATTGGCATTATGTGTTCACGCTGAGCCTCGATATGGCCTTTCCGTTTATCTACGGCGCGCTGTTTGCCGGCCTGTTGGGGTTGGCGGCGCAGCATACGCGGTTTAGCCTGGCCGGGCTGTTGGTGGTGCCGGTCATGCTGGTCGATATGGCGGAAAACCTACAATTGGCGGCCATGCTGAGCGGCTTTCCCGAATTGAGTGACGCCACCATTGCGCGCGCTTCCATGACCACGCAGATAAAGTTTTATCTGATCCAGCTTTTGTTTATCGCCTTGCCCGTATTGGCGGTCGCGCAATGGCGGGCCCGTCGATTAAAGGGCTAGGCCGTGCCGTCGCGCATAGCGGCGGCTTGTTGCTTGCGGCCGCGCAGGGTAATCGGCAATTGCGCCATCATAAACAGGCCGGTTGCCGGCGCCATGACGAAGACGCGGAAAAACACCCAATCATCATCGCTAAGCGCCCGCCAGGCCAGCTCATTGGCCAGCGTGGCGGCGGCGAAAAACAGGCCCCAGCGCAAAGACAGCGCAAACCAGACGCTTTCCGGCAGGTCGAATTGGGCGTGAAAAAACACTTTCATCATCGCCTTGCCGCGCAGCGCGCCGGCCAAAAGCACCAGAGCAAAGGCGCCGGAGAACAAGCTTGGCTGGATTTTGATATAGGTTTTTTCTTCCGCCAAAATGGCCGCCAGCGTCAGCAAAGCGGCAATCGTGACGGCGAATACGGCAAACCGAGCGAGGCGTTTTTCCACCCACCAGGTGACAGCGACCAAAAGGGCCGAAACGACGACTGAGGCAATGGCCGCGGCATACAGACCATAGGCGGCGTTGACGACGAAAAACGCGGCCAGTGGCGCGATTTCGCTGAACATCGACATAAGACGCATTTTCGGCCGCGCCGGGCGTTGTGTATCAGACATAATTCCTATACGCGGCTCAGCGCATTTGGATGTCAGCCCTCGGTCACCAAATCATCTTTTAAGTGACGCCCGGCAATAAAGTAATGCACGGCCGCCCAAATATTGACCAGCGAGCAAATCAGCAGCGCATAGCGCAGGCTTTCCGGCCCATAGGCATCGCTCAACAGATCAGAGACAATGCCGACCACTTGCGGGCCGAACCCCAGCCCGATGAAGTTCAGGATAAACAATAAAATACCGGCCGCCACGGCGCGCATGCGCAGCGTCGAAATGCCCTGCGTCTGGCTGAAGGTTGTGGCTTGGTAGAAATTGCCCAAAATCACCGGAATAATCATGCCGATAAGGGACATGGTGCTGTCCGTGGCCAGATAAACCACAAGGTTGAACGGGGTCAGCACCAATAGCGCAATGGCGGTGGTCCAAAGATACCATTTCGGGTCTTTGGCGCCGAATTTATCGGCCAAATAACCGCCCAAAAAGATGCCAAGGCCGCCGGGAATACCAAGAATAAGGCCAAACCAAGTGCCAATCTCGCCAGTGCCCATGCCGTAAGAGCGAATGAGGAAAGCCGGTGCCCAAGTGACAAAGCCATAGCCGACAAAGGCCGACAAGGCGCCGGCAAAGCTCATATGCCGGAAGGATTTTTTCGCCCACAAATAAGACAGCGTTTCGCCAATGCTCGGTTGCTCGCCGCTATCGGTACGCCCCTCGGCCATACCACGGGGCGGCTCGGCCAGCGTATAGCGGACAATCATCGCCAAAATCAGCCCCGGCACACCGACCACGAAAAGGCGGCGCGCCAACCGAAAAATTCATTAATCCACCCACCGGCAAACAGGCCGAACATAATGCCGAAGGGAATGCCCAGCGAATAAATGCCCAAAGCGGTGGCCCGTTGTTCAGCCGGATAATAATCGGCAATCATCGAATGGGCCGGCGGCGAACAGCCGGCTTCACCGACGCCGACGCCGATGCGGGCGACCAGCAAGTGCCAGAAATTTTGCGCCAGCCCAGACAAAGCGGTAAAGCCGCTCCAAATCGCCAAAGCCCAAGCGATTAAATTGCGCCGATTGGTGCGGTCGGCAAAGCGCGCAATCGGAATGCCCAAAGTGGCGTAAAACATGGCAAAGGCAAAGCCGGTCAGCATGCCCATGGCGGTGTCTGACAGGCCGAGATCGGCTTTCACCGGCTGCAGCAGGATGGACAGGATTTGCCGGTCGATGAAATTAAAGGTGTAGACGACAACCAAAATGCCCAAAGCGTAATGCCGCGCTTTGTAAATTTTATCGGTCGTGGCTATTGCTGATGATTGACTGTCTGACATCCTACGCCTCCCAAAGTATGACGCTTTGAGCCTAGCAAAAGGCGGTCAAAAGAAAAGCGGAAAAAGCCCAGTAAAAAACACGCAAGCGCTTGCAAGCCGGCCGCACCGGCCTACAGTAAAGACTAATAATTTGCACTTAATCTGAACGGGGAGAGCAGCATGAGTGAACGGGCATTTGATATTATCGTTTATGGCGCCAGCGGGTTCACCGGCCGTCTGGTCGCTGAATATATGCACCAACAATATGGCCGCAGCGTCAATTGGGCGATGGCCGGGCGCAGCGAAGACAAGCTGAAAGCGGTGCGCAGTGAAATGGGCATTTCTGACGATACCCCTCTCGTGGTGGCCGATGCCGACAATGCCGCTTCGCTGCAAGCCATGGTGGACAGCACCAAAGTCATCATCACCACGGTTGGCCCATATCAGCTTTACGGGTCGGATTTGGTGGCGGCCTGTGCTGCCAGTGGCACCGATTATGTCGATTTATCCGGCGAGCCGGGCTGGATGCATGAAATGATCAACGCCCATGATGCGGCGGCCAAAGCCTCCGGTGCGCGCATTGTGCATAGCTGCGGCTTCGACTCCATTCCGTTTGATTTGGGCGTGTATTTCCTGCAACAAGCAGCAAAAGAGCGTTTCGGCCGGCCGTGCAACCAGGTGCGGGCGCGGGTGCGCGCCATGAACGGCGAATTCTCAGGCGGCACGGCAGCCTCTCTCGGTGCCACCATGGCGGCAGTGGCAAAGAACCCTGAGCTGTTAAATGTGCTGATCAATCCATTTGCCTTGGCCAATGGCTTTCAAGGGCCGCAACAACCTGCCGATAATGCCCCTTATGAGGATGAGGCGACCGGCATGTGGGTGGCCCCGTTCATCATGGCGGCGATTAACACGAAAAACGTTCACCGTTCCAATGCGCTTTTGGGCCACGCCTATGGCGAGGATTTTCTGTATGATGAAATGATGCTAACCGGTGCCGGTGAGGAAGGCAAGGCGATGGCGGAGTTTGTTGCCAAAACCAATCCGCTGGAAGGCGATGACGTGCCGCAGCCCGGCGAAGGGCCGGACAAAGCCTCGCGCGAGGCCGGTAATTATGACACGCTGTTTATCGGCACCACGCCGGACGGCCAACGCATTGAAGCGGCGTCGGGCGGCGATATGGATCCGGGCTATGGCTCGACCTCAAAAATGTTGGCTGAAAGCGCCATGTGCCTGCTGCAAGACAGTGACGGTCTGGCCGGTGGCATTTACACACCGGCCCCGGCTATGGGCGACAAGCTGATCAAACGACTGGTTGACAATGCCGGTCTGTATTTTCGTTTGGAAAACTAGAACCACCGGAGGGGGGCATGACGAAACTGACACCGCAATCGAGCTATATGGACCCGGATTTGACAGACGGGTTGCAGCAATTGGCCAGCCTGATTGGCGACGGTCCGGGTCTTATTGAAGACCTGTCCGGCACCCGCGCCGCTTCGGCGGCGCGCGACGCGCAATTGGTCGCCGCTTTGGAAGTGCCGGACACGCTGGTGCAGGAGCTGCTGCAAGCGCCCTCGTCAGAAGGCCATGCCATTGATTTGCGGGTCTTCCGGCCGAAGCAGGCTGATAAACCGGCGCCGTTGTTTTTCTGGATTCATGGCGGCGGCTATGTCATGGGCACGGCGCAACAGGGCGATATGTTCACCCTCAATACGGCGCAAGGCTTGGGCTGTTTTGCCGCCTCGGTGGAATATCGGCTGTCGCCCGAAACCGCCTATCCGGGGCCGCTTGAGGATTGTTATCAAGGGCTGAAATATCTCTATGACAATGCCGACGCGCTGGGCATTGACCGCACGAAAATCATTATTGGTGGGGTCAGTGCCGGTGGCGGGCTGGCCGCCGGTTTGGCTTTGTTGGTGCGCGATCGCGCAGAGATGAGCCTTCTCGGCCAAGTGCTGCTTTACCCGATGATTGACGATAGCAATATTGCGCCGCCGTCAGACAATGCACCCGATACGCTGGTCTGGTCGCGCAGCTTCAATGCCTTTGGCTGGCAAAGCTATTTGGGTGATTTATATGGCGCCGACGAAATACCGATTTATGCCGCGCCGGCGCGGGCCGATGATTTATCGGGTCTGCCGCCAACCTACATGCCGGTCGGTGATCTCGATCTGTTTCTTGATGAGAATATTCTCTATGCCCGCAAGCTGACACAAGCCGGCGTGCCGTTGCATTTCCATATTGTGCCGGGGGCCTATCATGGCTTTAACGGCTTTGCGGCGGACGCACCAGTCAGCCAAGCGATTAATATGGAGACCTTTGGGTTTATTGCCAAATTGCTGGCCGAAGCGGACGGTTAGGACGCCGTGCCGACAGGCTTAGTGACAGGCCTTGCCGAGTGCTTTCAGCCGCCAATAATTATAGGGCAGCGGGGTAATAAAGCCGGCCGCCCACATAAGCGGCAGCACGCTCCATGTCAGTTTGGCTCCACCGGTGACGGCAAAATCAACCGCATTCATCGCCAGCTCCATCGAGACCATGGAAATCAGCGACATGCCGATGGCCGTCTGAAAGGCCGCTTTCAGCACCATTTGCCGCGACAGAATAATTGTTTCCAAGGCGATGGAGGTCAGTAAGCCATTGATAATGGCCAGCCCCATAATCGCCATGACGGGCCAATCAATGCCCATCAGTTGGAAATATAAAATCGTGCCCATATCGCCGATCGAGCAGCCGATCAGACACCACATCGTATTGTAAGAGGCGGTGCGCCATGTATGGCGGCAGCGCCAATGAAAATCGGCTTTTGCCGCATTGGGTGTTGTCTCACTCATGGCGGCAATTTAGCATGCAGCAATGTTTTTGCGAAGCGGAAGGAACCGATAGAGGGGACCGGCATGAGTGTTGATTTGGAATTATACGGGCCGACCGTATCGACCTTTACCCGTATTTGCGCCATGGCGGCGGCCGAGGCCGGGCTTAGCTGGAAAATCATCCCGACCGGTTCGGGCTCGCAGGAAATGGCCGAACACCACCCCTTTATGCGGTCTCCGGCGGCTTATATTGACGGGCTGCATTTTTATGAAAGCCCGGCCATTTGCTCATATATCGACCGCGCTCACAATGCGGCGGCGCTGCACCCGGAGGGGCCGGAGGCGCAAGCGCGCATGTGGCAATGGGCCAATGTGGCGGCGCATTATGTGTTTCCGATTACCGAAGAGCGTCTGGTCATGCCGCGCGTGGTAGCCCCGCTTATGGGGCGTCAAGCCGATGAGCAAATGATTGCCGAGGCGCTGCCGGTCATTCGCTATCATTTACAAATCGTCGATGCCCGCTTGATGGAAACCGCTTTCCTGGCCGGGGCGGCGGTGTCCTTGGCCGATTTGTTTATGTATCCGGTCATTGAGGCGACCTGCGCCGCGCCGGAAGGCCGCGAGATGGTGGCCGGGTTTGCCGCTTTGCAAAGCTGGTTCGAGACCATGGGCAAACGGCCCAGCGTGGCGGCCACTGCGTGGCCCGACCCGCAAGACATGCTCGACGGATAGCTGTCGCTAAAGCGCGTTGATTTGCGCCTCAGTCGCCTCCCATAGCTGTTCGGCCAGCTCGTCATCCATGGCCCAAGGCCGCACGCCGTCATAATCTTGATTATCGGCCGGTACGGCGCGGGCAATATTGCAGTCCTCGCAATACACGCCGCCCATGCCGTCCAGCACCTCGGCGGTGGCCGCCCAGACGGTTGTGCTGGCGCCGACCGATGGGGTTTTGAAGCCAAGATGGGCCGCTTCAGACGGCGAGCCGTCTTCTTTGGTCCAGCCCAGGGCGACCATTTCCTCGTTGGCGAGGTGGCGTTGCAGCGGCGTAAAAATACCGCCCGGATGAACGGAAAAAGCGCGAATGCCTTTCTCTCGGCCGCGCTTGTCAAGGGCGCGCGCCAGCAGCGCTTTGGCGGTTTTCGACTGACCGTATGATTGCCATTTATCATAAGCGCGGTTGTGGAAATGCATATCGTCAAAATCCACCGGGGCAATGCGATGGCCGACCGAAGACAGCACGACGACGCGGGCCCCTTGCGCCGCTTCCAGCGCCCCCATCAGTTTATCGATCAGGCGAAAATGGCCGAAATGATTAACCCCGATTTGGCTTTCAAAGCCTTGCGCGGTGGTTGCGTGCGGGCAGGCCATAATACCGGCATTGCCGATCAGCAAATCGAGTGACTTATGCTGTGCAAGAAAATCCGCGGCAAATTTATCAACCGAGGTCAAATCACCGAGATCCATCGTGCCGATATGGGCCGCGTCAATGATGCCGTCCAGGGCCTGTTGCGCGCGTGCCTTGTCGCGGGCCGGCACATGCACATGCGCGCCGGCACCGACCAGCGCCTTGACGGTTTCCAAACCAAGGCCGGAATAGCCGCCGGTCACCAAAACGGTTTTGCCGGTCAAATCCTTACCGGCCAGCACGGCGGCCGCTTCGGGGCGGGGCGCCATGCCTGTTTCAATCGGTTTTTGCTCTGTGCTCATCATTGCCTCCCTGTTTGGTTTAACTGTCGTCAGCCTTGTGCGTTGTGTCAATCATCTTCCGTCGCCCTTCAGCGCTTGCCGAAGCTTCAATGGCTGCCTAAGCTCGATACAAATTAGGGAGATGCAGATGCAAGATTATGTTGAATTGAGCCGCTCGGTGGCCGGTCGCAAAGTGATTGTCACCGGTGCGGCCAGCGGCATGGGGCGCGCCACGGCGCATTTATTTGCCCGCGAGGGCGCGCATGTCGCCGTCACCGATTTGAACCTTGAAGCCTGTCAGGCGGTGGTCGCTGAGATTGCCGCCGCCGGTTTCGACACGGCGCACGCCTGGGCGATGGATATGGCCGACAATGCAATGATTGCAAAGGTCACGGGTGAGATTGTCGCGGCTTTTGGCGGGCTGGATATTATCGTCAATAATGCCGGCTTTGCGATGATGGCCAATATTGATGCAGCCGATTATCCGGCCAGTTGGAACAAATCGCTGGCCGTCATGTTGGAAGGCCCGCAAGTTTTGATCCGCGAAAGCCTGCCGCATTTGCGCGGCTCGGACGCCCCGCGCATCATCAATATTGCTTCGACCGAGGGGCTGGGCGGCAGTGCCGGCAATTCACCTTATACGGCGGCCAAGCATGGCATTATCGGGCTGACCAAAGGGCTGGCGGTCGAATTGGGTAAGGAAGGCATTACCGTCAATGCGGTGTGCCCGGGGCCGATCCATACCGGCATTACCGAGCTTATTCCCGATGAGCATAAGCAAACCTTTGCCCGCCGCCGCACCGCACTTCGGCGTTATGGCATGCCGGAAGAGGTGGCGCATATCACCCTGTCTCTGGCGCTGCCGGCCTCCAGCTATATCACCGGCACGGCGATACCGGTCGATGGCGGCATGCGGGCGCGCAATAATTAAAGCGTGGCGATAAAGGCCGCCATGGCATCGGTCAGTTGGCTGATTTCGCTGTCGCTTATCGTATAGGCGGGTGTCAGATAAATCACCCGTCCCAGCGGGCGGATAAAGACGCCTTGGTGGATAAACCAAGCGGCGCAAAAGGCCATTGCGGCGCATATTTTGGCCTGAGGGTTAATTAAACAAGAAAAAATGTAGAAAAATATATTAATCAAAAAATTTTGGAAAATAACTTTCCCAATGCCGCTTTGTGGCGTATATAAAGGCCACATCGCAAAAGGATATGCCATGAGTAATGCCCCGACCGAAGAAACCGTATTGAGCGTTCACCACTATACCGATCGCTTGTTCAAGTTTCGCCTGACGCGCCCGCAAAGCTTCCGCTTTCGCTCCGGTGAGTTCATCATGATCGGCCTGCGCCAAGAAAACGGCAAACCGCTTTTGCGGGCCTATAGTGTGGCCAGCCCCAATTGGGACGACACGGTGGAGTTTTATTCCATCAAAGTGCCGGACGGGCCGCTGACCTCGCAATTGCAGAATATTCAACAAGGCGACACGGTGCTGCTCGGCAAAAAGCCGGTCGGCACTTTGGTGCTCGACGCGCTGAAACCGGGCAAACGCTTATGGATGTTTTCAACCGGCACCGGCTTTGCACCATTTGCCAGCCTGCTGCGCGATCCGGAAACTTATGAAAAATTCGACGATGTCATCGTCACCCATAGCTGCCGCGAAGTGGCCGAACTGGCCTATAGCAGCGAGATTGTAGATGGGTTTTTGAACGATCCGGAAATCGGTGAAATCGCGCAAGGCAAATTGCGGCTGTATCAAAGCTGCACGCGGGAAGATTTTACCCATACGGGCCGCGTTACCGATCTCATCCGGTCGGGGCAATTATTCGATGATTTGGCCGTGCCGCGGCTGTCGCCGGAAACCGATCGGGCGATGATTTGCGGCTCGATTGAGATGACCAAGGAATTGAAAAGCCTGATGGAAGAGCATGGGCTGCGCGAGGGCGCCAATTCGGACCCCGCCGATTTCGTTATTGAACGGGCTTTTGTCGACTAAGCCGGTCGCATTATGGGCCGCAGCGATACGGTCAATTATTCTCATCATTATCGGTCTGGCGTTTGCCGCTGCCCTGATAAATCAGCATCACCCCGCCATATAGCGCCTGATAGCTATTGGCCGATAAATTCGTTTCATATTGGCTGAGCTGCAGCCGGGCCCGCAGCCGCCAACCGGCGCCTAATTGCGCATGCAAAGAGCGGTTTACCTCACCGCGTAATTTTGCCGTCCAGCGATATTGGGTAAGCGTCGTATCACTGACACGGGTGTAATCCTTATGGCCCAGTTCAGCACGATATTTGAATTGATAGCGCCCGATACGGCCCAGCGGGCCGGTGGTATAGGCTTTTACCTCGCGAAAATCATAATCATCATTGCTGGTATCTTGCTGATAGGCCGACAGTTTGGTGTACCGACCGGCCTTGCGATACGCCAATTCAGCGCCCCAAGCGGTTGAGTCAAACCCGTCATAGACATGGTAGTCCTTGTCGCGAAACGCCAGCGCCGGTTGCAGTGTGCCGCCGCGCCATGCCAAATCGACCCGCGGTTTGATCTCCTGCGTCAGCAAATAGGCCTCATGCCCCCAAGCATAATGCGACAGGTTGAGATAAACCGAGGCAGCCGTATCGGGCAGGCTCAGATAGCCCTTCAGCTTATGCGTGTCCCAATCATTATGGCCCAGCGAGCCGTGCCGTTTGCTTTGATAATCATATTTCAAGCGCAGGCTCGATAGCGGTCTGCCGCGCAAGCCGATATCGAAAACCGCCAAACCGTCATGGCGTAGCTTGGTGGCGTCATGCAGGCCGGAAATTTGCGCTTGCTCATTATGCGCCAGACCGGTTTTGGCATAGAGCTCAAGTGCCTGCGCGCGTCCGCCACCGGCCGCCATCAGGGCACAAAGCCCCAATAGGGCCGGGCACAAAGACCAACGGAGAGAACCGGCCATGCGACAGGTTTAGCCGGTTTTCAGACCGCCCAAATCCAGCTCGACAAAGCGCCCGCCATTGGCCGCCAAATCATGCAGGGTTTGCGCGATAACAATGTCGCTGTTTTTCTCGGCCAAGGCTTGCATCGTGACCAAAATAGCTGCTGCGCCAACCTTGTCGCCATAGGCCATCGGGCCGCCTGTATCGCCCGGCCAGCCATAGCCAAAGGCCCAAATCACATCAATATCGCTGGGCCGTTGTGCCTTGTTTTCTTCCAGAATGAGCAACGCTTCATTGACCATTGGGTGCAGGCAGCGGGCCAAAATATCAGCCTCGGTCAGGCCCGATTGCCCGGCCTCGACACCGGTCACCTCAGCGATGATCTGCTCGGTAATCGGTGACGGGCTGCGTTGGCGGCTCTCATCATAATCATAATAACCGGAGCCGGTTTTTTGTCCGCGACGGTCCATTTCGCATAAGCGATCGCGGATCGGATTGCCGCTGGCCACACCTTTTTTCCAGCCAATATCCAGCCCCGCCAAATCAGACATTTGGAACGGCCCCATTTTGAACCCGAATTGGTTAAAGGCGGCATCGACATCCCACGGCATCACGCCGAGATTGACCAAATCCTGCGCCTCGCGCTGGCGAGCAAACAGAATACGGTTGCCGACAAAGCCCGGGCAAACGCCGACCAATGTTGCGACTTTGCCGATTTTGACGGCAATATCCATTGAGGTGGCGACCACATCATCAGCGGTTTTATCGGCGCGGACGATTTCCAGCAATTTCATCACATTGGCCGGTGAGAAAAAGTGTAGACCGATGACATCTTGCGGCCGCGCCGTTTCGGCGGCGATGTCGTCAATATTCAGGGCCGATGTATTGGTCGCCAAAATAGCGCCCGGTTTGCAAATCGTATCAAGGTTTTTGAAGATGGTTTTCTTCAGCTCCATATCCTCAAACACCGCTTCAATAATCAAATCGCAATCGGCAAGTGCCTGCATGTCCAGCGCACCGGTCAGGCGGCCCATGCGTTCGGCCACCTCTTCCATCGGGAAGCGACCGCGCTCGGCCGAGCGGCGATAATTGCCTTCAATGATCCCAAGACCGCGTTGCAGCGCTTCGTCTTTTGTCTCAACAATGGTCACGGCAATACCGGCAGTGGCGAAATTCATCGCAATGCCGCCGCCCATTGTGCCGGCGCCGATAATGCCGACTTTCTCAATCGGCCGCAGCGGCAAATCATCGGGCAAGCCGTCAATACGGCGCGCCTGTTGCGTGGCATCATTCATATAAGCTGCAATATCAGTCATTTGTGACTCCCTATTTGCGCCCATACTGGCCGCTAATTTGCGCGCCAGCAAGTGCTATGTGAAAGCGTTTATTTGCACCGCGAAATGGCAGCTGCTAGCGTCTGCCAGAAACCCGAAAAGGAGAGCCGTGTCATGCCCATGGTCAATGTGAAAATCACCCGCGAGGGGGCCACTGCCGAACAGAAAAAACAAATTATGGCGGAAATGACCGAAGTGCTGCAGCGTGTGCTGGGTAAAAATCCGGCCACCACCATTGTCATTATCGATGAGGTGGAAACCGAGAATTGGGCGATTGCCGGCGAACCGGTCAATGAGCGGCGCAGCCGTGGCGCCTGAGCGGCCAATCGGTTCGGCCTATGATGCGGTAACAAATTATGACCGCACGCGCCACGCCGATGCCGGTTTGGTCGATTTTCTGGCCATGCATCTCATGCCGCAGACCGATGCGGTTTATCTCGATATTGGGGCCGGTACCGGCAATTACACTGCCGCTTTGGCCAAGCGCGCCGGTCACTGGACGGCCAGTGACCCGGCCCCGCATATGCTCAGCCAAGCGCGCGGCAAATATGAAGGCCTTAATGTGGCCGTCGCCGCGGCCGAGGCGCTGCCCTTTGCAGCTTGCGCATTTGACGGCCTCTTATGCCAATTGGCGCTGCATCATATGAGCGATGTGCCGCGCGCCATTGAAGAAATGGCGCGGGTTTTGCAGCCGGGCGGTCGCGCCGTCTTGTTCACCGTTTTGCCGACGCAGGCCCGCGCAAATTGGCTGGCCCATTATTTCCCGCAAATGATTGCCGCCGATGCAAAAACCTTGCCGGATTTGCCGGCCCTTAATGCAGCGGCGCAAGCGGCCGGTCTTGGCTGTTCGGCGCCGCATGGGTTTCATGTAACGCCGGACACAACGGAGCGGTTTTTTTATGGCGGCACATATTGTCCGGAGATTTATCTCGATAAACAGATGCGCGCCAACATGTCGCCATTTCGCCTGTTCGCAAACGCAACGGAATTGCGGCACGGGCTGGCGGCATTGCAGACCGATATTGCCAGTGGTGCGGTGCATGATAGGGTTGCGCAAAGCGATAGGCGGGCCGGTGATTATTGCGCGCTCGTCTTGACCAAACCACAATAAGGCGGAGGGTTTATGGGCCGGTTGATATTTATCTATTGGATTAAAATTCTCGGCACACTGGCCATGTGGTGTGTGCCGCTACTCTTGCTGCCGCGTGCCGTACTGGCCGATTATGGTGTCAGCGCCAGCGAAGTGATGTTTCTGCGCATGCTGGGCTGGGCCTATATTGCATTATGTGTCGGCTATGGCTTTGGCTTGCGGGCCGCTATGGCCGGCCGCTTGGAAACCGCGCCGCTTTGGGTCGGCGTGGTGTCCAATGGCGGCGCGGCTGTGCTGATGGCCTACCACATGCTGGTGGACGGCGCCTTTGCCGGTTTGCCGCTCATGCAGGGGCTGATTTGGCTGTCGGCCGCCTCAGCCGCCGGCATTACGGTCGGTCTGTGGTATTTCGGCCTGCGCACGGTAAAGCAATGACTCAGCTAATGGGCAAATGAGACACGCATGGTGGTGCGGCAAAATTTTGCGTGCAGCCATTGCGGCCTTGAGGTAGTTTGCGCCGCATGAGGGGATATCTGGTGCAAAAACTCGGTCGCGCGATGGCTGTCGGCCTTATGGCGGTGCATATTTTGGTGACCGCCTATCCGGCTGCTGCGGCAACGCCTTTTGATGTTGGCCATTATTTATGCCTGCCCGGCGGTGACATAACGCCGGAAGCCCGCCAAGCCGCTAAGGAAATGGCCGCTTTGTTTGGCGAACCGGTACCCGATGATACGCGTGATGGGACGCATTGCCCGCAATGCACGCTGGCCAAAGCCATTGGGTTGCCACCGGCGTCAGCCGCGACTGAGCCTGTTTTATTCTCTGCAACCGCGCATTATGCCTGGCACCGACAAAACGCACCGCGCCCGGTCATACATGGTCTTTTGCATCTGCGCGGGCCGCCCATCGCGCTCTGATTGCCAAATTGCTTGCGCTTATCCGCAAGCCCCCCGGACCTTTGGTCCTTCAATCAGAATGCGAGAAATTTCATGCAACGGATATTTATTACCGGGCTGGTGTGCAGCACGGCCCTTTTCACCGGCGCGCAAGCGGCCGAAACCGAAACTCAAAATGCGGCTTTGCACGATGTCATCATCGTCACTGAACAGCAAAACCGCGACACCATGCAGCTCAGCATCAGCCCTGATGGCGCACCGCTTATGGGTTTGGATGCAACGCTGTTGGCGGCCCGCACGCCGGGCGGTGCCCGCATTGGCAATGGTGCCTTGTCGGGGCAAATGCAATATCGCGGGCTGTTTGGCGAAAGGCTGAATTTGCGCGTTGACGGCCAAGCCTTTGCGTCAGGCGGTCCGAATTTAATGGACCCGGTGTTTCACTACGCCCCGGCACCGCTTGTCGATGCGGTGGTTATTGACCGCGGTGTCAGTCCGGTCTCGGCCGGGCCGGGTTTGGCCGGTGGTGCGAATGCCCGGTTTAAGCGGCTCGCTTATGGTGCCGATGACACACCGCGCTTTGGTTATGATGTCTCGGTCAGCGGGCGCAGCGCCAATGATGCAACAGCCGGTGGCGGCATTGCCGGTATGGCGACGCAAAAATGGCGGGTTAATGTTTTGGGCGCGCTGGAAGAGGGCAATGACACAAAGTTTGATGCGGGCACAGTGGCCGGTAGCGGTTTTCAACGCGGCGTATTCGGTGTCTCGGCCGCACATCGCTTGGCGGCCGGTGAACTACGCCTCGATGCGCGGCGGCAAAATACCGAGCCTTCCGGTACGCCGCCCTTTCCGATGGATATTCAATATTTCGATACTGACTTTGCCCGTTTTGGCTATAGCCGGCAAATCGGCGCGTGGATGGTGGATGCCCATTTGTTCAATACTGATGTTGCCCATTTAATGGATAATCATTCGCTGCGCCCCGACCCGGTCAGTGGCAAGTTTCGAGCCAGCTATGCCGATGCCCGCACTGAGGGTGGCGATGTCACGGTCAGCCTGTCAGCACTTGGAGGCGATTTGTCTTTTGGGGTCGATCAAGTGGAGATGACGCATCATGTCACCATCACCAACCCGAATAATGCCGCTTTCAAAGTGACGCCGTTTCCCCATATCGAGCTGCAGCGACTGGGCGGTTTTGCGCAATGGCAGGGCCCGTTTTCCGGCCGCCTCGCAAATTGGCAGGGCCAATTAGGGGCGCGGTTCGACCGGCATGATTATCAAGCCGGACAAGCTACGGCTGAAGGGGTCATGGCCGGACCGGTCAATTTGGCCAATGGTTTTAATGCCGCCGACCGCCAAGGTGATGCGCAGACGCTTGATCTGGTGGCGCGGTTTTGGACCGCCCCCATAAACGGTCTGTCATGGCGTGCCAGTCTGGCCCGTAAAGAAAAAATGCCAGGTTATATTCAGCGCTTTGGCTGGTTGCCGATCACGGCCAGTGGCGGTTTGGCCGATGGTAATATTTATGTCGGCGATTTGACCTTGGATAAGGAAACGGCGCTGATTGCCGAGTTTGGCGTGGATATGACAACGCCACGCAGCTATCTGCGCCCGACCGTATATGTGCGGCAAATCGATGATTATATTCAGGGCACAGCCGTGGCGGCCTCTGAAACCCTTATCATCAATGTTGCCACCATGAACGGCGATACCAGCCCGTTGAAATGGGGCAATGTCGATGCCCGTCTGACCGGCTTTGACCTTGATATGGGCTATGATTTGGCCGGTCCGTTGCGGCTTGATGCGGTGGTTAATTATGTCCGCGGCAAACGCCGTGACAGCGCAGATAATCTGTATCGCATCGCCCCGCCCAATGCGACCGTTTCATTGACATGGGAGGCCCCGCTTTGGTCGGCCGGTATTGAGGCGCGCCTGGTGGCCGAACAAAATAAGCTGTCAACCAGCAATGAAGAGCGCCGCACGGATGCCTATCAGCTGGTCAATTTATACGCTGACCGAGAGCTGCGCCATAATTTGCGTCTGCATATCGGCGTTGAAAATCTGTTTGATACGGATTATCGCGACCATCTTGCAGGCATTAACCGCAACGGCTTTGGCGATGTGGCGGTTGGTGCCCGTGTGCCGGGGGCCGGACGCGGCGTGTTTGTCCGCTTTGCGGTGGCGCGGTAAGCGCAAACGAAAAAATGGCCGGTGCCTTTGCGCACCGGCCATGATTTGCGTTTCGTCCGGTTGTGTTTCGGCGTGTCGTCTAATCGGCCTGATAGGGCAGGGACGAATGATGCAGCACGATTTTCAAGGAGTCGTCGGGCGCCTTTTTATAGCCCCAGCTTTTATCGACTTTGGCGCCATTGCCGTCCTTATCGGTAAAGCTGACCCAGCCCATCCACATGGCGACATCGCCATCGATAAAACAGGCTGAGGTTTGCGAGCTGACATCGCGCCAGCTTTTCAGGCCAAAACCGCCATCTTGCGGATAGGCCGCATCATGGCCGATAAAATAGGCCAGCGCGCCATCTTTATCAGTGCGGAAGGTTTGCTCACCGCCCGACAGGGTCGGTTTGAACAAAATCGGGCCGAATTCAAAACCATAAAGCGTGTCCAATGCATCAAGCGCCAGCTGCCGCGCCGCATCAATGCCGTCCGTATCATAGGCTTTTGAAATGGCAATCAGGCCGTCGCCCCAAGCTTGACGGGCTGCGGCGAGTTGTTTCTCATCAATTGACATGTGTCACCTCTCAATTTGAAATTTGCTACGCAAACACCATGGCCTTAACAGGCCTTCTCTCTTGCCATAATTTGCCGCTATTTGACCATAGCAGACGCGGCCAGCGACAATCTGCGCGGTACCAATCCAATATCCTGACACCATAGCCCGATGGGATGAGAGGAGCAGCCTGAAAAGACTGTTGTTTGGCGGCGCATCTGGTTAGGCTGGAGCAAGGAAGCTTTTTTGATAAAGGTGGTGGGAAAAGGAGACCCTCATGCAAGCGTCAATGCGGGATGCAATTATCAATCATCAACCATTACCGAAATTTGACGCGCCGTTTGAGGTGGATGCGGGATATGCCTTTCAAAAGGCGCTGGTTGCCGATATTGCCCAAACCGGCGTCGGCGGCATAAAGGCCGGGGTCACCAATGCCATGGCGCAGCAATTTTTGGGTCTTGAGCATGCGGTGCTGGGGCGGCTTTACCCGCAAGGGCAGTTGGCATCAGGCTGTCACTTGTCGCATTTGCCGGGACGGTTGATCGAGCTGGAAATTGCCGTTTGGCTGGATGCGAAAGGCCGCCCAACCGCCATTGCTCCGGCCATTGAGCTGGTGTTTTTGCAGTTCAGCGCCGACACTGATATGACGGCCGGTAATCTGGTGGCCTGCAATTTGGGGGCCGACCAACATATTATCGGCACACCGCAACCCTTCTCAGACGCCTTTGACGCTCTGCCCATGGCGCTGTCGCGCAATGGTCAAGAGGTGGCGGCAACCACCAGCACTGAGGCCTTGGGTGGGCCGTCTGAGGCGGCCGCTTGGATGGCCGCCGAGGCGGCGCGGCGCGGCTTTGATATGGCGGATGAAACGCTGTTAATGACCGGCGCTTGCGGCCAAGTGGTGCCGGCCGAGGCCGGCGAGTATGTCGCCGATTATGGACAATTGGGCACGATAGTTTTCACCGTTTCAGCAGATTAAGCCTGCTGCAAGCCGCAAACGACGCGAGAAGAATTTCAAATGGCCTCTTACGGGCCGTTGAGAATTGTCCCATGCCATCACCGATGGGACGGTTTTGGCGGTCATAGGGCCCTAAAGCTGCCTGGACGCTTCAACAAGATTGTTTCTTATTTGTTTGAGCAGTGGATGGTCGGTCGTTCGCTCGTGCCAAAATAATTCGACATAATAGTCGGAGAGGCCGAGTTCTCGAGGCAGCGCCATGCAAGAAAGAGCTCTTTGCCCGCCGGGAACCATGTCAAATACGCGCTCTGTGCCGACACAAATGAAGTCTGTGTTCTGCAAA
>JBMHCM010000138.1:0-19365 GCA_049889915.1 Parvibaculales bacterium | reverse complement strand
GCCCGCGGCGGCTCAGCCCGTTTTTCATTCCCGGCGCGCTGATTAATTTGGCGGGCGGGCAAGTATCCATCAAACACGGCCTTAAGGGCCCCAACCATTCTGTCGTGACGGCCTGTTCAACCGGGGCGCATGCGATTGGCGATGCGGCGCGTTTGATTGCGCTGGATGATGCTGACGTGATGGTGGCCGGTGGCACGGAATCGGCGATTTGCCGCTTGGGCATTGCAGGCTTTGCCGCTTGTCGCGCCCTCTCAACTAATTTTAATGACACGCCGGAAAAAGGCTCACGCCCCTATGACACAGACCGCGACGGTTTCGTGATGGGCGAGGGCGCCGGTGTCGTCATTCTTGAAGAATATGAACACGCCAAAGCGCGCGGTGCCAAAATTTACGCTGAAGTGGTCGGTTATGGCCTGTCGGGTGATGCGTATCACATCACCTCACCGGCTGAAGACGGTTCGGGCGGGTATCGCTCCATGCAGGCTGCGTTGAAGCGCGCCGGTCTGTCGGCTGATGAGGTGAGCTATGTCAATGCGCATGGCACATCGACGCCGCTTGGTGACGAGATTGAGCTAAAGGCGGTTGAGCGTTTGTTCGGCAGTGCGGCTGACGGCTTGGCCATGTCGTCAACCAAATCGGCGATCGGCCATTTGCTCGGTGCTGCCGGTGCGGTGGAGGCGATTTTCTCCGTCTTGGCCATTCGTGATGGCGTTATTCCGCCGACCCTTAATCTGGATAATCCGTCGGTGGAGACGCCGATCAATCTGGTGCCGCATCAAGCGCAAGAAAAAAAGATTACCGCGGCCTTGTCCAATTCATTCGGCTTTGGCGGCACAAATGCCTCGCTGGTGTTCAAAGCTGTCGAGTAAAGCGCCGTGTCGCGGCTGATTGCTCTTTTCCATAAGGTTAAATTTATCGTGCTGCCCGGGCTGTTGCTCGGCGTGCTGGCGCTGTGCGTTATCCTTGGCGGTATTTTTATGGCCGGGCCGCACAGCCAAGATGCGCGGGTTATTTTGGAGCGCGGCAGCAGCTTGCGCAGCGTTGCACGTACACTTGACGAAGCGGGCGCATTGCGCAGTAGCTTATTGTTTCGTGCCTATGTGCGCCTGAACGGCAAGGCCGGCGCTTTGCAGGCCGGTGAGTTTGATATTGCCGCTGGCGCCAATATGCCGGCCGTTTTGTCGCAATTGGTTGGCGGCGATGTGGTGCTGCATCCCATTACTTTTGCTGAAGGGCTGACCAGCCGGCAAATAATCGAGCAATTGCGCGCCGAAGACGTGCTGAGCGGCGCAGTGGCCATTCCGAAAGAAGGCACGTTGCTGCCGGAAACCTATAAGGTACCGCGTGGCATGTCGCGTGCCGCGCTGGTCAAAAAAATGCAAGACGCGCAGCGCAAGGCAATTGATGAGTTATGGCCGCAACGGCAAAAGGGTCTGCCGGTGAAGACCAAGCAGCAGGCGCTTATCCTCGCCTCGATTGTCGAGCGCGAAACCGGTGTCGCGGAAGAGCGGCCGCTGGTCGCCGCCGTGTTTACCAATCGGCTGAAAAAGCGCATGCGGCTGCAGTCTGATCCTACGATTATTTACGGTTTGGTCGGCGGGCAGGGTAAGCTGGGGCGGCCCATTCGGCGTAGCGAAATTCGCCGTAAAACCGCTTATAACACCTATCGTATTAACGGTTTGCCGCCGACCCCGATTGCCAATCCGGGGCGGGCTTCCATTGCCGCCGTGCTTAATCCGGTTGCCAGTGATGCGCTCTATTTTGTCGCTGACGGCACGGGCGGGCATGTGTTCGCCAAGACGCTGGCCGAGCATAATCGCAATGTGCGGCGGTGGCGGGAAATCGAAAAACAGCAACGCCGATAATCGGCTATAGTGAGCGCTCTGCTATTTGATTCGAGGGCCGTTATGTCTGCCATTACCCGCCGTGGTCTTATGTTGGTGTTATCCTCGCCCTCAGGGGCCGGTAAAACCACTTTGGCGCGCGGGCTGCTGGCCACTGACGGCAATATTGCCATCTCGGTTTCGGTAACCACCCGCAAGCCGCGGCCCGGTGAGGTGGACGGGCAAGACTATCATTTTGTTGATACGCAAGGCTTCGGCGAGATGCGCAATCGCGGCGCTTTGCTGGAGCATGCCAAGGTTTTTGACAATTATTACGGCACGCCGCGCCAGCCGGTTGAAGAAGCTCTGCGCGGTGGGCGCGACGTGCTGTTTGATATTGACTGGCAGGGCACCCAGCAATTGCAGGAAGCGGCAGCCGATGATTTGGTCAAAGTGTTTATTCTGCCGCCCACTGCGGCTGAGCTTGAAAAGCGGTTAAACAGCCGCGCGCTAGACAGCGCTGAAGTGGTGGCCGGTCGCATGGCCAAAGCGTCAGATGAAATCAGCCATTATCCGGAATATGATTACATCATCGTCAATGAAGACGCTGAGGCCAGTTTGGCTCAGTTGCGCGCTATCCTGACCGCCGAGCGGTTGAAGCGCGGCCGCCAAACCGGCCTGTCGGATTTCGTCAAAACACTCCGTGAAGCGCTTTAGTTTTTCAGCACCACACGGCCGATAATATTGCCTTCGCGCAAATCATCCAGCGTGCGGCTAGCATCGCTCATGGCGCGGGTTTCAACCGGGATTGGGTTGATTTTACCGGCTTTAACGATTTCCAGCATTTCAATCGTATCAGCCAAAGAGCCGGTCATTGAACCGCCAATGGAAATGGCGCGGAACGGGAAATGCGGAATCGGCATATTCAAGCCGCCGCCAAACAGGCCAACGATTTTGACATTGCCGCCGCGGCGAATGGCACCGCTGGCAAATTTCAGGCTGCCTTCGGCGCCGACGAAATCGGCCGCACCGGCCACCCCGCCGTTAGTATCGGCGATAAGTTGTTTCAGCGCCTCAGGGTCTTTCGGATTATAAGCCGCTTTGGCACCGGCCCCCATGGCCGCTTGCAGTTTGTTTTCATCCAAATCGGCAACCAGCGGCGGCACGTCAAACATTTGCAGGGCAAATTGCAGCGCCATCATGCCGACACCGCCGAGACCGACAATCAGCACCGGTTCATGCGCGTCGCCGCTATCAAGATATTTAAGCGCCGAATAGGCGGTAATGCCGGAGCACATATAAGTGCTGGCCAAACCCGGCTCAATGCCGTCAGCATTCAGGCAATAGCGCTCATGAGGCACCAGACAATGGCTGGAAAAACCGCCCGGCAGATTAACGCCCAAAGCGCGACCATTGCACAAATGCTCGCGATCATTGTGGCAATCATTGCATTCGCCGCAGCCAATCCAAGGGTAAACCACCTTGCGGTCGCCGACTTTGACGTCTTTCACATCCGGGCCAATGGCGGTAACCACGCCCTCAATTTCATGACCGAGGGTGAACGGGGTTTGTCGCGCGCCGCGCACATCCAGCTTATTGCCGTCGCCCATATCAAAATGGCCATCGTGAAAATGCACATCCGAATGGCAGACGCCGCAATGGGTAATCTCAACCAAAACTTCACTGCCGCTTGGGGATGGGGTGGTGCTTTCCACTTCTTGCAGTGCCGCGCCATATTCGGTGATTGCCTGACTTTTCATCGTTTCCTCCCTCACGATGTATGTGCGGCCAAAAGATTGGCCAGCGTACAAAATTGTTCAATGGCCAATTCCTCAGCCCGCGCCGTTTCATTGATACCGGCGGCGGCGAGAAGCGCCTGTGGTGATGAGCTTATCTGTTTCAAACTGGCGCGCAACATTTTCCGTCTTTGGCCAAATGCCGCAGCCGTCACTTTGCTGAGCTGACGCGGGTCGGCTTCTGCCAAAGGCACGGTGCGCGGCGTCAGGTGAATAATCGCTGAGGTGACTTTCGGCGGCGGTACAAAGACCTGCCTATCGACATCGAAGGCCAGCCGCGCCTCGCTAAGCCAACCGGCTAGCACGGCCAGTCGGCCATAATGCTTGTCGCCGGGGTCGGCGGTAATGCGTTGCGCCACTTCTTTTTGAAACATCAGCGTCATGGAAAAAAATGGCGGCTGCCATTCACCGTTCTGCCAGCCGCTATCCAGCCAGCCGGTCAGCAGCGGTGTGGCGATGTTATAGGGCAGGTTGGAGACGATGCGATAAGGCGCTTGCGTCAGGCTTTGCGGAGTGATTTTCAGCGCGTCGCCCTGATGGATGCTGAGCCGCCCCGGATAGGCGGAGGCAACATCTTGCAGTGCGGGTAAAAAGCGCGGGTCGGCCTCAATGACATGTACATGTTTCGCGCCCTCCATCAGCAGGCCGCGGGTCAAGCCGCCGGGGCCGGGGCCGACTTCAATCACCTCGCAGGCCGATATATCACCGGCTTCGCGGGCAATGCGGCGCGTCAGATTAAGGTCGAGAATAAAGTTTTGACCGAATTTCTTATCGGCGCTCAGGCCATATTGGTTGATGACGTCGCGCAGGGGCGGCAGACCATCCGGCATATCAGCAGCCGTCATTCAGCGATATTCAACAACAGCGTCACGGCGTAAGTCGCGCAAATGCCGCCGCGCCATCATCGATACACGTTGTGAAAAAATATTATCGGCAATCGCATCACGGGAAATATCGACACCCAAATTATCTTTGCGGTCGCACACAATATAAACATCCGTGCCTGCTTCGGTTTTGACCGGTGCTGCCAGCTTACCGGCCTCCAAATCGCGCACGGCAGCGGCGATTGGGCGCGGTAGGTGTCGCCATTCGCGTAAACCCGTGCGTTTTGCTGTGGCGCGCAATTTTTTGGCGGTGTTTTGCGCGCGCCGACAGGTTTTGAAATCAGCGACGAATTTATTGACCGTGCTGGCCTTGGCGGCAGACGGGAAACTGACGGTCAGTATATCAAATTTGTTTTTGCCTGGGTCAGTGCCGCCGGCCCGTTTATCGGCCAAGGCAAGAATATAAATGCCGGCATTGCTGGGCACCGGACGCGAGATTTGTCCTGGTTGCATTTGCCGCACAACGGCGGCGAGACGCGGATCAAGCTGGTCGGCGGTAATCCAACCAAGCTGGCCGCCACGCGAGGCTGTCGGGGCAATGGAGAATTGCCGCGCCACTGCTGTGAAATCAACACCGGATTGCAATTGCCGGACAATTTCATTGGATAGCTGCGCCACTTGCTGTTCATTGGCGAACGCATCGAGATTGAGCAGAATTTCGCTGACCAGATAGCGCGTCTGGTTCACTGCACGCACCGCCTTATTATATTGCTCGTCAATTTCTTGGTCGCCGACTTTGACCCGGCCGCTAAAGCTGCGGCGGACAAATTGCTGCCAAGCCAGCTCGGCATGGATTTGCCCTTCAAGCGCTTCCGGCTCGATATTATTGTCGTCGAGAAATTTCTCGATACCGTCCAAAGACATTTTGCTTTCGCCGGCCAAAGCTTGCATGCGCTGTTTAATCTCGGCCTCTTCGATTTTAATCTCGACGCGCTCCGCCTCTTGCAATTGCAGCTTCTCATCCACCAAAGAGCGCAGAACTTGGTCGCGCATCCGCTCAATCATTTGAGGTGATTTTTGAATGCCCGATGTGGCGAAAAACAAATCGACCCGTTGGTCGACATCATAAAGCGAGATGACTTGGTCATTAACGATGGCGGCAATGCCCTCAACATCGCGCGCCTTGGCAGGCAGTGCCGCGAGGCTGAAGGAAAGGGCAGCTAACAAAAAACCGGTGGCGATCTTCATTTTTGACTCGTTTTATTGACCGAAAAGGACATATTGAATAGACCGAACTCATACCCTAAATGACGCTAGACGGCCAGTTGTTTAGGCCATAATGTTGAAAACAAGACGACCTTTCAAGCCCCATTATCGGAGAAAAATATGCCCCTGACACCATCATTTGCGACTGAGAAACTGCCTGAAAAAGGCACATTGATTTTGACGGCCGGTGAGGGCGGCAAGCTTGGCCCGCTCGGCAAGCAAATGGATAAAGCGGTTGGTGGCGCCATTGCCAAGGCGATTAAAATCAAAAAGTTCAAAGGCAAAGCGGGCAGCATGTTCGCCTTATTGGCACCGGCCAAAACCACGCTCGACCGAATTGTCGTATTGGGGGTTGGCGACGGCAAAAAGCTGAGCGCTGCCGATGCCGAGAAAATGGGCGGCACCGCGCTGGGGGCTGTTGAAAAAGTAGACGGCGCCGTCACCCTGTTGCTGGAGCCGATGGGCAATAAAAATGTCAGCGATGGCGAGATTGCCGCGCGCGCTGCAGCCGGTGTGTTTTTGCGCGACTATAAATTCGAGACCTATAAGACCAAAAACAAGACAGAAGGTGGCCCGTCGAAATTCGTTATTGCCACAAAGGCGGCCGCTGCTGCCCGCAAGGCGTTTGCCGAGCTGAAGGCGATTGCTGAGGGCACCATGCTGGCCCGTGATTTGGTCAATGAGCCGTCCAATATCCTGACGCCGCCGGAATTTGCCAAGCGCACCAAAGCGCTCTCCAAGCTCGGTGTGAAGGTCGAAATTCTTGGCGAAGCGCAAATGAAAAAGCTCGGCATGGGCTCGCTGCTGGGTGTCGGGCAGGGTAGTGCGCATGATAGCCAAATGGTGGTGATGCAATGGAACGGCGCCGCCAAATCGCAAAAGCCGGTGGCCTTTATCGGTAAAGGTGTGTGCTTTGACACGGGCGGCATTTCCATCAAGCCGTCAGCCGGTATGGAAGAAATGAAGGGCGATATGGGTGGCGCTGCCGCCGTCACCGGCCTGATGCATGCGCTGGCCAGCCGCAAAGCCAAGGTTAATGCGATTGGCGTTATCGGTTTGGTGGAAAACATGCCGGACGGCAATGCGCAGCGGCCGGGTGACATCGTTACCTCCATGTCCGGTCAGACCATTGAAGTGCTGAACACCGATGCTGAAGGCCGCCTCGTGCTGGCTGATGCGCTGTGGTACACGCAAGACCGGTTTAAGCCGCAATTCATGATTGATCTGGCAACGCTGACCGGTGCCATTATGATTGCGCTGGGGCAAGATTACGCCGGTATGTTTGCCAGCGATGACAAGCTGGCCGCGCAGCTGACCGAGATTGGCGATGCCGAGGGCGAAAAAGTCTGGCGCATGCCGATGAATGATAATTTCGACAAAATGAGCAACACGCCGAATGCCGATATGAAAAATATCGGTGGCCGTTATGCCGGTTCATCCACGGCGGCGCAGTTCCTGAAACGCTTCACCAATGATGTGCCATGGGTGCATTTGGATATTGCCGGCACCGCCATGGGCTCACCGAAATCGGCGATTAGCCGCACATGGGCATCAGGTTATGGTGTGCGTCTGCTCGACCGCTTGGTCAAAGCACATTACGAAAAATAGTCATGACTGAAGTGCTGTTCTATCATCTGGAGCGTCAGACGCTGGAACAGGCTTTGCCGCTTTTGCTGGAAGCCAGTTTGAAGCGCGGTTGGAAGGCCGTGGTTCAGGCTGGTTCGGCCGAGCGCGTGCAGGCTTTAGACGCGCATTTATGGACATACAAAGATGAAGCGTTTCTGCCGCATGCCGCGAAAGGCGATGCGCGGTTTACCGATCATCAGGCCGAGCAACCGATTTGGCTGACCGATGAGGATGAAACGCCGAATGCGGCGGAGGTTTTGTTTCTCGTCGATGGGGCAGAGCGGCCGGGCATTGAGCGGTTTCAACGCACGGTGTTCATGTTTGATGGTCGCGATGAGGAAAGCCTCGGCAAGGCGCGCGCCTCATGGGCCGCGCTGAAAGATAGCGGCCATGAGCTGACCTATTGGCAGCAAACACCGGAAGGCAAATGGGAGCAAAAGGCGTGAGCTTGCGCTTGCCGCCAAGCCCGCCTATAAGACGCTCAGTCTAATCAAATTGAGGATCTCCCAATGGCTATTGAGCGTACTTTTTCCATCATCAAACCGGATGCCACCAAGCGTAATCTGACCGGTAAAATCATCGATCGGTTCGAAAGCAATGGTCTGCGCATTGTCGCATCCAAGCGCATTCACATGACTCGCGAGCAAGCCGGTGAGTTTTACGGTGTCCACAAAGAACGCCCGTTCTACAATGATCTGGTCGATTTCATGATTTCAGGCCCGGTGGTCGTGCAGGTTTTGGAAGGCGAAAACGCCATCGCCAAAAACCGCGAAATTATGGGCGCCACAAATCCGGCTGAAGCTGATGAAGGCACCATCCGTAAGGATTTCGCCGAGAGCATCGACGCCAATAGCGTGCACGGTTCAGACGCACCGGAAACCGCTGCCGAAGAGATTAAGTTCTTCTTTACGGATGCTGAACTCGTCGGCTAATCCGATTTTAAGTTTCTAAGAATGGCGGGGCTGCGCGGCAGTACCCGCCATTTTTTTGAGCACAATATCTAACGCCTCCGAATAGGCGATGTGTTCTTGCTCAAGCACACGCGCGGCGAGGCTGTCGGGGGTATCGCCATCCAAAATCGGCACGCGTTTTTGCACAATCACCGGCCCTTCGTCCATTTCAGGGCGCATATAGTGCACACTGCATCCGGCCTCTTTATCGCTCGCTTCAATGGCGCGTTGATGGGTATGCAGACCCTTATATTTCGGCAGCAATGAGGGGTGAATGTTGATCAGCCGGTCATGCCAACCGGTAACAAAATCAGCCGTCAGCAAGCGCATAAATCCGGCACAGCAAATCAACTCAATATTGGCGGCCCGCAATGCCGCATCTAAGGCGGCATCAAAAGCGGCACGGTCGTCAAATGCCTTATGGTCAATCACCTGATGCGGAATGTTTTGTTCGGCGCAAAAGGCCAGACCCCCGGCCGCGGGGCGGTTGCTGATGGCCAAAGCCAATTCAGCCGGTACATCCGCACGGGCGATATGCGCCGCCAGCGTTTGCATATTGCTGCCGCGCCCGGAAAACAAAATGGCAATGCGGGTGCTCATTGATGGCCTAGCCGCAAATCGAACCTGAGAAGGTGACGGCCTCGCCGTCACGCGCCGTCACGCGGCCGATCGGCAATACCGTCTCGCCTTCACGCGCCAGCAGCGCCATGACATCGGCCAACACGTCCATCGGCACAATTAACGCCATACCGATACCGCAATTAAAAGTCCGCAGCATTTCATGTTCTTCAATGCTGCCGGCATCTTGCAGCCACTGAAAGACCATCGGCATGTTCCAAGCAGTGAGGTCAATATGCGCCGCCAAATGGTCGGGCAGCACGCGCGGCAGGTTTTCCTGAAAACCGCCGCCGGTGATATGCACAAGGCCTTTAATTGGAGCATTGGCTTTCAGCGCGGCCAGCACCGGTTTGACGTAAATGCGGGTCGGCGTCAGCAGCTCTTCGGCCAGTGATTTTTCGCCATGCGCCGGAGACGGGGTATCCCAATCCAACCCTTCGGCCTCAACCAGACGGCGCACCAATGAAAAGCCATTGGAGTGAATGCCGTTTGACGTCAGTCCCAAAATAATATCGCCCTCGGCAATGTCTTTGCTTGGCAGAATTTTGTGTCGCTCGACAGCGCCGACTGAGAAGCCTGCCAAATCATAATCGCCATCAGCATACATGCCGGGCATTTCAGCCGTCTCGCCGCCAATCAACGCGCAATTGGCTTGTCGGCAGCCTTCGGCAATACCGGCAATCACATCGGTTGCGGCGGCGACATCCAGCTTGCCGGAGGCAAAGTAATCGAGAAAGAACAAAGGCTCGGCGCCTTGCACAATCAAGTCATTGACGCACATGGCGACCAAATCAATGCCGACCGTATCGTGCTTATTGGCTTCAATGGCGATTTTCAGCTTGGTGCCGACACCATCATTGGCGGCGACCAAAACCGGGTCGTTGAATTTGCAGGCTGCCAAATCAAACAGGCCGCCAAAGCCGCCAAGATCAACATCGGCGCCGGTGCGGGCGGTCGATTTGGCTAAAGGCGCGATATTTTTGACCAATTCATTACCGGCCTCAATGTCAACGCCGGCCTCGGCATAAGTGGTAGGGGGGGTATTGTGACCTGAACTATCGCCCATGAAAATGCCTCACTGAATCAAGTTACCACAAAATAGCCTGCATCCCGATTAAAGTAACGCAATAATTGATTTTTTAAGTGATTGCGGTGGGGGAAACGCCGCGTTAATTTGCCGGCATGAAGACATCACCTCGATTTGCCGTTTTGGCGGTTCTTTTCAACGCTTTGCTGCTCGGCACGGCGCAGGCCGGCAGTGTGTTTGAAGTGGCTAAAATCAGCGTCGATGTGACCGCTGAATCGACCGCCAAGGCACGCGCCATCGGGCTGCGGCAGGGGCAAGCCAAAGCGCTGGCCGTTGCCATGCGGCGTCTGGCCAAACAAACCGAATGGGGCATGCTGCCACAAGTGACAGGTGCTGATATTGAACCGCTGGTCGAGGGGTTTCGGATTTCCAATGAGAAAACCGGCAATGGCCGCTATTTGGCAAATATGGCCGTGCAGTTTAAGCCCGGCCCGCTGCGCGACCTGTTGCGCGCCAATGGCATTGCGGTAACCGAGGTGCAAAGTCGCCCGGCCTTGCTGCTGCCGGTATTGGAAGACCTGCAAGGCCTGCAAGCCTGGGGTGAGCATTGGTGGCAACAATCTTGGTCGGAATTTGATATCGATAACAGCCCGGCGCCAATGTTGCTGCCATTGGGTGATTTGGAAGACACGCTGATTGCCAATGCTGAGGATATTCTCATTGGTGATCCGGAAAAGCTGCAAGCGCTGAACCAACGTTATGACACTGACACGGTGGTGGTGGCGCATGCGCTGGCCGATATTGACGGGCAATTGGGCGTCACGGCGTATATTTTTGCGGCCGATGAAAATGATGTGATTGTCAAAACCTATCGCACCGGTGAGGCGCATCCCGATATGGCGCGGCGTGCCATTGATGAAATTATGGCTGATTTGGCTGAGCGCTGGAAATCCATTGCCGCCGTTGCCTCGGACGAACAGCAAGTGCTCCAAGTGCGCGCCGCCTATACCGGCCTGTCGGACTGGACGCAAATTCTCGACCGCCTGAACGAGGTTAATTTGGTGCGCGATGTGACTATTGTCGAGCTGACCGACCGCTATGCTTATGTCGATATCGGCTATATCGGCTCGCGGCTGCAATTGGCCAGCAATCTGACGCAACGCAATTTGCGGCTCGGCGGCACCGATGAGGCACTGCAATTGGCCAATAGCGAAACAGCTGACGCTTTGGGGGTTGCCGCCTATCAGCCGCCGGTTGAACCGGCTGTTGAGGCGGGTCTGCCGGGTGATGTGGCGATTGATCAACCGCAGGATGGGGCGGCTAAACGGGCGATAAACCTCGATGATGCTGAGGCTGTGCCGGCCGCCAATGGAGCAAGCCAATGATTGAAATTCGCGGTTCACATATTTTGGCGGCGTTGGGCGTTGTCGTACTCGGCTATGTGCTGAATTCCTTGGCGCATATCATGCTGCCCTTCGTGCTGGGCTTTGCGCTGGCTTATTTTCTCGATCCGGTTGCCGACTGGTTGGAGGCGATTGGCCTGCGGCGCAGCTTGGCCACCGCGACCATCACCTTTTTCGGTGGTCTGATTTTGCTGGCCGGTTTGGCTTTCGGCCTGCCGACCATGATTGAGCAAATCACTCTGCTGCTGACCACCTTGCCGAGCTATATTAGCGAAATGCAAACCTGGTTGCTGGCTAAAAATGTCGACGGCAATCAGTCTGAGATTATTAATTCCGTGAGCGAGAGCATGGTGTCGGGCATTCAGCAATCGGCGACCGCCTTGCTGACCACCGGCCTGTCCATCATCAATCTGCTGAGCCTGCTGGTCATCACACCGATTGTGGCGATTTACATGCTCAATGATTGGGACCGCATGGTGGCGCATATTAATGATTTGCTACCCGATGAGCAGGCACCGATTATTCGCAAATTGGCGCTGCAAATTGACGAAACGCTGGGCGGTTTTGCACGCGGTCAGCTGATGGTGTGCATGTCGTTGGGCACCATGTATGCGGTTGGTCTGTCTTTTATCGGTCTTGAAAGCGCTATTTTTGTCGGCTTCCTCGCAGGTTTGGTGAGTTTTGTGCCTTATGTCGGGGCGGCCTTCGGCATGTTGCTGGCCGGTGCCTTGGGGCTTGGGCAGTTTGGTTTTGACTGGTTTGCCTTGGCACAAATTACGGCGGTGTTCTTCGTCGGGCAATTTATCGAAGGCAATATTTTGACGCCACGCTTGGTCGGTGACCGCGTGCATCTGCATCCGGTTTGGATTATTTTCGCCTTGCTGGCCATGGGCTCGCTTTTCGGTTTTCTCGGTCTGCTGTTGGCCGTGCCGATTGCCGCCGTCATCGGTGTACTGGTGCGGCATATGCTGATTGTCTATGCCCGCGATTATCAGCATGTAGTGGATGGCGAGAACGGCCATAAGGACTGACATTTGTGAGTGCGCAGCTGGTATTTGATTTGCCGCAACGGGCGGCCCGCGACCGCGAGGCGTTTTTTGTTGCCCCCAGCAATGAAGAAGCTGTGCATGTGATTGACGGCTTTGCCGACAGCCAAGAGCCGGTGCAATGGCTGTATGGCCCCGGCGGCAGTGGCAAGTCGCATTTGGCGGCTGTGTTGGCGGCACAAATGCCGACCCATGCTCTGACGCTGGATGCGCTGGACGCAGCCATGGTCAGCGAAGTGATGGCAACCACCGACGGCTTTCAAGCCATTATTATTGACGATGTGGACGGGCTAACGGCAGCGCAAGAAGAACCGCTATTTCATCTGTTTAATCATTGTAAAAATGGTGGCCCGAAACTGCTTCTGCTGTCGCAAGTACCGGCGCGGCAAATGGCGATAAATCTGCCGGATTTGCGCTCGCGCCTAGCGGCCGTGCCGGCGGTTGGGCTGGCGCAGCCGGATGACAAGCTGATGGCCGGCCTGCTGGACAAATTATTCGCTGATAGGCAGATTAATTTGGACGAGAAAGTGCGCGATTATTTGGTGCCGCGCATTGCCCGCGATTTTGCCGCGATGGGGGCCTTGGTGAAGGCGATTGATGAGGCCGCTTTGGCCGCGCAAAAGCCGATAACCGTGCCGTTTGTGGCGCGGTTTCTCGACAGTTATAATTCTGTTATGTGAAGCACTTAAACAGTATGCAGTAGCGTTGCATAAAGAGGGTGAGATGAGTAAGCACGGTCATAAAAAAGATAAGAAGCACAAAATGCCGGAAGAGCTTATGGGGTTTGCGCGCAGTGAGCGCTTTATCAACCGAGAATTGTCTTGGCTGGCCTTTAATGAGCGGGTGCTCGATGAGGCGACCAATGACAATCATCCGGTGCTGGAGCGGCTGCGCTTCCTATCCATCTCGGCCAGTAATTTGGATGAGTTTTTCATGGTGCGGGTGGCCGGTCTGGTCGGTCAAACCATGGCCGGTGTTGAAGTGCCGAGCCAAGACGGGCTGACACCGGCGCAGCAATTGTACCAAATCACCGACCGCGCCAATGGGCTGATGACGCGCCAGCAAAATGTCTGGCGTGATTTGCTGGATGTCATGCGCGGCGAGCAGATTTTCGTGCGTGACCCGCAAGAATTAAATGATGAGCAGATTGCTTGGCTTGAAACTTATTTCCTAGAGCATGTGCTGCCGGTGCTGACGCCTTTGGCCATTGACCCGGCGCATCCGTTTCCGTTTGTGCCGAATTTGGGCATTGCGCTGGCTTTGGAATTGGCCCGCAGCAGTGACGGCAATCGCATGAATGCGCTGCTGCTTATCCCGCAGCAGCTAGACCGGTTTATCCGTCTGCCTGCCGAGGGCGAGGCAGTTGAATTGGTGCGGTTGGAGACGTTGATTTCGACCTTTATCGAGCGCACCTTCCCCGGTTATGAGGTGCTGGGGCAGGGCATGTTCCGCGTCATTCGTGACAGCGATATTGAGGTTGAGGAAGAAGCCGAGGATTTGGTGCAATTGTTTGAGAGCGCGCTCAAACGGCGGCGGCGCGGCTCGGTTATTCGTCTGAAATTGGATGCCAGCATGCCGGAAAGCCTGCGCCGTCTGGTGCAAAATGAATTGCTGGTTGCCGATCGCGGCATGATTGTCGTCGACGGTCTGGTCGGCTTGGCACAAACCGCCGAAATAATCGATTACGGCACGCCGGAACAAAAGTTCCCGCCTTTCACGGCGCGCTTTCCGGAGCGCATTCGCGAGCATGGCGGCGATTGCCTGTCCGCCATTGGCGCGAAGGATATTTTGGTTCACCACCCCTATGAAAGCTTTGATGTCGTGGTGCAGTTTTTGCGCCAAGCGGCGGCCGACCCTGATGTGGTGGCCATTAAACAGACGCTATACCGCACGACGGAAGACAGCCCGATTGTGAAAGCTTTGGTTGAGGCGGCTGAGGCCGGTAAATCGGTTACCGCATTGGTGGAGCTGAAGGCGCGCTTTGATGAGGCGGCCAATATTCGCCTGGCGCGTGATATGGAGCGCGCCGGTGTGCAAGTAGTGTATGGCTTTTTGCAGCTGAAAACACACGCCAAGGTTAGCTTGGTGGTGCGCCGCGAAAACACCAATTTGCGCACTTATGTGCATTTGGGCACCGGCAATTATCATCCGCGCAATGCCAAGATTTACACCGACCTGTCGCTGTTTACCTGTGACCCGGATATCGCGTCTGACGCTGCGCAAGTTTTCAATTATTTCACCGGCTATGCCGAGCCGAAAGATTTGAAAAAGCTCTCCATGTCGCCGATTAATCTGCGCGCGACCTTGATGGAAAACATCGAGGCCGAGATAGCTCATGCCAAGGCCGGATGTCCGGCTGCCATTTGGGCGAAGATGAATTCTTTGGTCGATCCGTTTGTGATTGATGCGCTGTATGAGGCCTCGCAAGCCGGGGTGCAGATTGATTTGGTTATCCGCGGCATTTGCTGCTTGCGCGCCGGAGTGGGCGGCCTGTCCGAGAATATTCGCGTTAAAAGCATTATCGGTCGCTTCTTGGAGCATTCGCGCATTGTCTGTTTCGGCAATGGGGCCGGTCTGCCGTCTACTGATGCGAAAGTGTTTATTTCATCGGCTGACTGGATGCCGCGCAACCTCAATCGCCGCGTCGAAATTCTGACACCGATTGTCAATCCGACCGTGCACGAGCAAGTGCTCGACCAAATTATGGTGACCAATATGGTCGATAATGAACAAAGCTGGGTGATGCAGCCGGATGGCGAGTTTTCCCGCATCGACCCCAGCGAGGCCAAAAAGCCGATTAATGCGCATGATTATTTCATGACCAATCCGAGCTTGTCGGGTCGCGGCAAGGCGCTGCATAAAGACTTGAAAAAGGCCAAGAAAGCAGGAACGCTCGGCGAATGAAGCGGCGTTATACCGAAAAGTACGCGGCGGCCCTCGCCAAGCTCGGCACCTTACCGCCGGATGCGCCGCATGGCGTGTTGGATATCGGCTCAAACTCGGTGCGCTTGGTCGGCTATAGCGGCTCGGCTCGCACGCCGCTGCCGATTTACAATGAGCGGGCGTTTTGCCGTTTGGGCGAGTCGGTTTCCGCGACCGGTCGTATTGAGGGCGCGCCGCGCGATTTGGCGATGCAAACCTTTCAACGGTTCCGTGCCATTGCCGAACAATTGGGTATTGAAAAGCTGGCTGCTTTTGCCACGGCGGCGGTGCGCGATGCCAGCAATCGGGATGAGTTTATCGCCGAGGCAGAGACGCTTTTGGGCCATGATATTCGGGTGCTTAGCGGGCAGGAGGAAGCCGGATTTTCTGCCGATGGTGTGATGCTGGGCATTCCCGGTGCCGACGGGCTGGTCGCTGATTTGGGCGGCGGTAGCTTGGAATTGGCGTGGGTCAGTGACAATCAGGTGCATGAGTGGGCCAGCCTGCCATTGGGCGTTTTGGCTTTGGCGCGGGCCGGTGACCATCAGCCGGATAAAATGCGCAGCATTGTTGAGCAAGCCTTGGCCGTTTTGGACTGGTTGCCGCAACTGGCCGACAAACCGCTTTATATTGTCGGCGGCACGTGGCGGGCTTTGGCCAAGCTGCACATGGAGCACCATGATTATCCGCTGGAAGTGCTGCACCAATATGAGATGCAGACCGAAGATGCGGGTGAATTCTGCGACTTTATTGGCCAAGACAATGCCGCCGCGCAAGCTTTGCTGGCCGGCGCATCCGGCAATCGGCGTGCCGCTTTGCCGGCAGCCTCGCTGGTGTTGAAGGGGTTGATGGCGCATATCGGCCCGTCGCATTTGGTCATCTCGGCCAATGCGGTGCGCGAGGGCATTTTATATGCGGAGTTGAAAGCCAAATATCGGGCGCTCGACCCGTTGCTGATGGCGGCGGAAGAAATGGCCAATCGGATGTGTAAATCCGAGACCTATGGTCATGAATTGGCGGTCTGGACGGATAAATTGTTCCGCCGCGCCGAGGCCGATGAGCTGAAGAAAAAGCAGATTAATCGGCTGCGCGAAGCAGCTTGTCTTATTTCCGATATGGCATGGGCCAGTCACCCCAGTTTTCGCGCTGCGACGGTTAGCCAAACCGTTTTGACCGCACCGTTTTCAGGTATTACGCATGAAGAGCGGGTGTTTATGGCGCGTGCTTTGGCATTTCGCCACGAGACCGGCATTGACAGCCACCCGATTGCCAAGCCGGTGCTAAGCGAGATGGATGATAGGCTGGCACGCAGTTTGGGGCTGAGTTTCCGCTTGGCACATTCCTTGTCGGCCTCTTTGCCCGGTGCGTTGCCGAAATCGCGGCTGAAAGCGGGGCGCAAGAAGTTGAAGCTTACTTTGTCGTCTGAATTGCAAAATCTAAATGCGCCGATTATCGAAAAACGGCTGGCTGTTTTGGCCGAGACCCTGCAATTGCAGCCGGTTTTGCGTTTCCGTGATGAGTTGTCAGCCTAGCGCTGCACCAAAATAACCGTATCGTTTTCAGACGCCAAAGCCAGTTTGCCGGCTTTCAAATCGAGTGCATATTGGCCGAAAATATCGTGCCGCCAGCCATGCAGGGCAGGTACGTCGGGTTCCGCGTCGCTGGCAATCCGCTCCAAATCGGCGACATTGGCAATCAGCTTGGGCGCGACGCCGGTTTCTTCTGAGCGTTGTTTCAGCAGCACCTTCAACAGGTCGACCAGGGGGCCGATGCCGGGGCGATTGACGGCCGGTGGCGGCACATGCGGCAGGGCCTCTTTTTCCATCGCGCGACCGCGCGCCACGGCTTGCAAAAGCGGTTCGGCGTGTTTTGAGTTTTCATAGCCGCGGGGAATGGCGCGCAGCCGGCCCAGCGCCTTTTTATCCTTCGGGCCTTGCAGCGCCAATTCACGAATGGCGTCATCTTTGATAATGCGATTGCGGGGCACATCGCGGCTTTGCGCTTCGGTCTCGCGCCAAGCGGCAACCTCAATCAACACGCCCAGCACATGTGGGCGACGGTCTTGCATTTTCAGCCGTTTCCAGGCGTTTTCAGGTCGCTGCGCATAAATCTCCGGGTCGGATAAAAGCGCGCTCTCTTCTTCCAGCCAGCTTTCGCGGCCATTTTCTTTCAGCCTTTTCTCAAGAATTTCAAAGGCGCCGCGCAAATGCGTGACATCGGCCAGCGCGTAGGTCAGTTGCGCTTCGGTCAGCGGCCGGTGGCTCCAATCGGTAAACCGACTGCCTTTGTCAATCTTGCCGCCTGTGGTCTGCTTGATGAGGTTTTCATAGCCGACCGCATCGCCAAAGCCGCATACCATGGCAGCGATTTGCGTATCAAAGAGCGGCGCCGGAATAAGCTCGGCGAGGCGATAGAAAATCTCGACATCCTGACGGCAGCCATGCATGACCTTCAAAACATTGGGGTTGCGCAGCAAATCGAGGAAGGGCTGTAAGTCCAGCCCTTCGGCCAGCGGGTCAATCATGCCCTCAAAACCGTCGCCGGCCGCTTGAATGAGGCACAGTTTCGGCCAAAAGGTCGACTCGCGCAAAAACTCGGTATCGATGGTTATGTAGCGCTGCGTTGACAGCTTTTCGCAAAAGTCGGCCAGCGCCGGATTATCGGTTATCAATTCCATGGCGGATTTATAGGCCAATGCTACGCATTTGTCGCCTCTCAATAACATGTTTGTCAGCATGGTCTGATGGCTTGACAAATGCGCTGAAGCGTTGTGTTTAGGCGCAGGAAAAGGATTACACCATGCACGAGTATCGAAGCCATGATTGCGGCGCCCTGCGCGCCGAAAATATTGACCAAACAGTGCGCCTGTCCGGCTGGGTGCACCGTAAACGCGACCATGGCGGTCTGCTGTTTATCGATCTGCGCGACCATTATGGTCTGACGCAATTGGTTATTGAGCCATCCAGCCCGCATTTTGCGATTGCCGAGGCGGCCCGCGCCGAAAGCGTTATCCGCGCTGAAGGCAAGGTTGTGGCCCGCGATGACGAAGCCAAAAACCCCAATCTGGCGACCGGCGATATTGAGATTTTCGTTTCCGAATTGGAAATCCTGTCAGAGGCCGGTGATCTGCCGCTGCCGGTCTTTGGTGAGCCCGATTATCCGGAAGATATTCGCCTGCGCTATCGCTTCCTCGATTTGCGCCGCGACACGCTGCACAACAACATTGTTTTGCGCTCGGATATTATTGCTTGGTTGCGCCGCCGGATGACGGATGACGGCTTCCGTGAATATCAGACGCCTATTTTGACCGCCTCAAGCCCTGAGGGCGCGCGCGACTTTTTGGTGCCTTCGCGCATGCATCCGGGCAAGTTTTACGCGCTGCCGCAAGCGCCGCAGCAATTCAAACAATTGCTGATGGTCGCCGGTTTTGATCGTTATTTCCAAATCGCACCGTGCTTCCGTGATGAAGATGCCCGCGCCGACCGCTCGCCGGGCGAGTTTTATCAGCTCGACTTGGAAATGAGCTTCTTCACGCAAGAAGATGTTTTCCAATCTGTTGAACCGGTTCTGCGCGACCTGTTTGTCGAATTCGGTAAGGGCAAGCGGGTAACCGAGACGTTCCCGCGCATTCCATACGCAGAGGCGATGCAGAAATATGGTTCTGACAAGCCGGATTTGCGTATTCCGATTGAGATGCAGGATGTGACACCTGCCTTTGCCGGGTCAGGCTTCAAAATCTTTGCCAATATGATTGAAAAAGACGATGCCGTGCGGGTTTGGGCGATACCGGCCAAGACCGGCGGCAGCCGCGCGTTTTGCGACCGGATGAATAGCTGGGCGCAAGGCGAAGGCCAACCGGGCCTTGGCTATATCTTCTTCCGCGATGGTGAAGGAGCAGGGCCACTTGCGAAAAATATCGGCGTTGAGCGTACCGAGCAGATTCGTGTGCAGCTGGGTCTTGAAGACGGCGACGCGGTGTTCTTCTGTGCCGGTAAGCCAAAAGACTTTGCCGATTTTGCCGGTCGCGCCCGCAACCGCGTCGGTGAAGAATTGGATCTGATTGA
>JBMHCM010000137.1:0-13774 GCA_049889915.1 Parvibaculales bacterium | reverse complement strand
CGTCTTTTTGACATATATCGTGCAAGGTGAGGAAAGGCGAGTGTTGTGGCGAATTTTGCTATAAATAACCCAACTGCAGACAATGTGGATGTTCCGTTCATGAATTTGAACTCGAAATATTTTGACATGATCCGCGCCGCCAATCGCCAGCCCTCGCGCGCGCCGACGGCCAGCCAGCAAAAATTCTGCGACTGGCCCGATTGTCGTGAAAACGGTGATTATCCAGCACCGGCCGGGCCGCGCAGTTCGGAAAAACGACATTTCTGCTATGACCATGTGCGCGATTATAATCGCAGCTATAATTATTTTGAGGGCATGTCGGACAGCGATGCCGAGAGCTTTCGCCGCGCCGCGCAAACCGGCCACCGCCCAACCTGGACTATGGGCACACGCCGCGCCCGCGGCAGCCGCGCCGAGGATTGGCAGTTTCACGACCCGTTGGAATTAATGACCGAAGCCGGTGGCACCGGCCCCAGCCCGCACCGGGAAGCAGGGCCGCGTGTGACGGCCGGTCAAAAACGCGCGCTCGATGTGTTGGAACTGCCGGAAACCGCCAGCCCCGACGATGTGCGCAAGCGCTATAAGCTGCTGGTCAAACAATATCACCCGGATGCCAATGGCGGCGACCGCAGCCATGAAGAGCAATTGCAAAGCGCCATTCAGGCGCATGACTATCTCAAAGCGTCAGGCTTTTGCTAGGCTTTTGCAACGCCGTCCTTTCTGCTAACACCTAAGACAAATTACGTATCGATCGGAGACTAAGATGACAGATAATGCGACGCCCGCCGGGCCAATGCCGGGCGCCCCCGACACGACTGTAAACGCGCGTGACGTGTTCGGCATTGACCTTGATATGGACGTGCCGGCCTTTAGCGAACGCAGCGAATATGTGCCGGATCTGGACCCTGATTATCTGTTCGACAAGCAGACCACTTTGGCGCTGCTGGCCGGTTTTGCCCATAATCGCCGCGTCATGGTGCAGGGCTATCACGGCACCGGTAAATCAACCCATATTGAACAAGTCGCGGCGCGCCTCAACTGGCCATGCGTGCGGGTCAATCTCGATAGCCATGTCAGCCGTATCGATTTGGTCGGTAAAGACGCCATTGTCTTGAAAGACGGCAAGCAAGTGACCGAGTTTCAGGAAGGCATTCTGCCATGGGCGCTGCAAAATCCGGTGGCCATGGTATTTGACGAATATGATGCCGGTCGCCCCGATGTGATGTTCGTTATTCAGCGCGTCTTGGAAGTGGCCGGTAAGCTGACGCTTTTGGACCAGAACAAGGTCATTCGTCCAAATCCGAGCTTCCGTCTGTTTGCCACCACCAACACCATCGGTTTGGGCGACACATCGGGCCTGTATCACGGCACGCAACAAATCAACCAAGGGCAAATGGACCGGTGGAACATTGTCACCACGCTGAACTATCTGCCGCATGAGCGCGAAACCGATATCGTGCATGCCAAAGCGGCCGGTTATGAGGGCGCAGAGGGCCGCGATAAAATCGCCGCCATGGTGCGGGTTGCCGATTTGACGCGTGCCGCTTTCATCAATGGGGATATTTCCACCGTAATGAGCCCGCGTACCGTGCTGACCTGGGCGGAAAATGCCGAAATTCTCGGTCGTGATATTGGCCTCGCCTTCCAGCTGACCTTCTTGAACAAATGCGATGAGTTGGAACGCCCGACCGTCGCCGAGTTCTATCAGCGTTGCTTTGGCTACGACCTGCCGCAACAAGCCGTGTCGGTTCTGGCCGGCGACTAGGACGGATTATGGCCGAGCACTCACCGGTTGAGGAATTCAAACGCGCTCTGACGCAGACCATGCGTTCGATTGCCGAAGAGGCCGAGCTATCGGTCAGCTTCGGCACGGACAAGCCCGCTCTGAACGGGCTGAAGGCGCGGCTGCCGCAGCCGCCGCGCGACCTCGACCCGGCTGAATTGCGCACGGTGCGCGGCCAATCGGACAGTTTCGCGCTGCATTTGGCGCATCATGATGCCGCGCTGGCGCGTGATTTGGCGCCCAATGAAACCGATGCGCGGGCCTCTTTCGATGCGGCCGAAACGGCACGCTGCGAAGCGATTGGCGCGCGCGCCATGGCCGGGGCCGGACAAAACATCACCGCCATGCATGATGAGCGGTGTCGCAAGCTGGGCTTTGGCGAAGTGATGAGCCGCGAAGAAGCCCCCTTGGCCGAAGCGCTGGGCTTTATGGTGCGCGAAAAATTGACCGGCACGGCCCCACCGGCCGCGGCGACCGGTCTGGTGGAAGCGTGGCGCGGGTGGATTGAAGAACGCACCGGCGACAAGCTGAACGGGCTCGACGCGGTGATTGACGACCAGCGCGCTTTCGGCGCCCTGACCCGCGATATTCTGGTCGATCTTGGCCTTACCGATGCCGCCGCTGAAGGCGAAGAAGGCGAAGGCGAAGACGGCGACGGGCAAGACGGTGACGACGGCCCGCAAGACGGCGAAGGCGGTCAGGCGGAAAATCCGGAAGGTACCTCGGCCGATGAGATGGAAATCGGCGATGCCGCCATGGAAGAAGGCGATGAGCAGACGCTGCAAATGGATGGCGAGGATGTCGAGGGCGAAACCGATGGCGAGGAAGCCGGTGAAGCGGCCCAGCCATATGCGCCGGATGGCGATCTGACGCCTGAGAAAAACGCCTATAATGTCTACACCACGAAATTTGACGAGACCATTGAAGCTGAAGAGCTGTGCGATGCCGATGAGCTGGACCGGCTGCGGCAATATCTTGACCAGCAATTGCAGCAAATGCAGGGCGTGGTGGCGCGTCTCGCCAATCGGCTGCAACGGCGTTTGCAAGCCAAGCAAAACCGCTCTTGGGAATTTGATTTGGAAGAGGGCTATCTCGATCCGGCGCGGCTGTCGCGCATTATTATGGATCCGATGCAGCCGCTTTCTTACAAAATGGAGAGCGACACGACATTCCGCGATACGGTGGTGACGCTTCTGCTCGACAATTCCGGCTCGATGCGCGGCCGCCCGATTACCCTGGCTGCCATGTGCGCTGATATTCTCGCCCGCACGTTCGAGCGGTGCAATGTAAAGACCGAAATTCTCGGCTTTACCACCCGCGCCTGGAAGGGCGGGCAAGCGCGCGAAATTTGGATGTCAAACGGCAAGCCCGGCCATCCGGGACGGCTCAATGATTTGCGGCATATCATTTATAAAAACGCCGACGCCCCATGGCGGCGGGCCCGTAAAAATCTCGGCCTGATGATGCGTGAAGGCCTGCTGAAAGAAAATATTGATGGCGAGGCGCTGATTTGGGCGCATAACCGCCTGCTGGCGCGGCCTGAACAACGCCGCATTCTGATGGTGATTTCAGACGGCGCACCGGTTGATGACAGCACATTGAGCGTCAATGCCGGCAATTATCTGGAAAAGCATTTGCGCAATGTCATTGAAGATATTGAAACGCAATCGCCGGTCGAGCTGATTGCCATTGGTATCGGCCATGATGTGACGCGCTATTATCGCCGTGCCGTAACCATTGTCGATGCCGAGCAATTGGGCGGCGCCATGACCGATAAGCTGGCCGAATTGTTTGATGAAAACGAGGCCGGGAAAAAGCCCGAAAAAGGCATCAATACCGGCGCGCTCAAAGCCGGCAGCAAAGCCGGTGGCGCGACCTCGACACGCGGCGGCGTGCGCACGGCGGCTGTGCCGGTGCGCGGCGCATCAGGCTAAATCAAAAAATAAATCGCTTAAGCGGTTTTGGCGACGATCAGCTTTTTCAGCTTCAGTGCCTTGGAAGACAATTGCCCGTCTTTGGCTTTTGTCAAATAGGCATCAATACCGCCATTATGCTCAACCGTGCGCAGGGCGCTGGCTGAAATACGCAGTTTCAAAGCGCGGCCCAGCACTTCGCTCGGCAGGCTGACTTGCTGCAAATTGGGCAGGAAACGACGGCGCGTTTTATTCATCGCATGGCTGACATTATTGCCGCTCATTACAGATTTGCCGGTCAGTTCGCATACACGTGACATGGCGCCACTCCTATCAATCATCAAAAAGCGGGGCGCACAGCCCCGTTCACTGCGCTTGATATAGAAAACCAGACCGCCCGCGTCAAGCGGTTTTGCCGTTTTCCCCGTCTTGATGCAGCACCAATTTGGTGATTTTCATAATCCCGCTGCCGGTTATCACCGGCCCGTCCTTGCCGACCAGGCGGCCGGTGACAAATCCAAGATTTTTCGATTGCCGCGTGCATTCGCCCTCGCAAATCAGAAAATCACCCATTTGGCCGGGCGCCAAAAAGTCGAAATTGAAACTGACCGAGGGCGTAAAAGTGTGATGACCCATCGCATTATGCAGAATAAACGCCAAGCCGACATCCATCACCGTCATCAACATGCCGCCATGACAAATACCGGCCGGATTGCACATATGCGGTTTCACCTCAAAGCCCAATTGCCGCCCGGCCTCGGTTTGGCGGACATAAATCGGCCCGACATGCTGGGTGAAATGGGTTTCCAAATGATCAAACAAGCCGTCAAAATCGAGCGACACAAATCCGTCCGGAATAGCCATGCAATCTCCTACGCGTCAGCCGGTTATTTTGCCTTGCTGTGGCCGGCCTGAATAAAGCCGAACAAATGCGCCGCCACTTTACGAATCTGAATTTCTTCAGAGCCTTCAGTGATGCGGTAGCGGCGGTGATGGCGGTAAATATGCTCAAACGGCATATGCCGCGAATACCCAATGCCGCCATGCACTTGAATGGCCCGGTCGGCCGCCTCGCAGACCAGCCGATTGGCGCGGTAATTGCACATAGAAACCTTATCCGACAGATAAATCGCCACTTCCGGCTTCGACATCTCGTCCATTTGCGCCGCCGTTTTATACACCAAATTGCGGATCATCTCGCATTCCGTATGCAGCTCGGTGAGCGGAAATTGTATCGCCTGATTGGTCGCCAAGGGCTTGCCGAAAGGCGCGCGTTGTTTGGCATAGGCAACGCTTTCATTGATGCAATATTGCGCCGCCCCAACCCCTGAAGCGGCTTGCCGGATGCGGTTTTCATGGACAAAATGCTGCGCCAAAGCCAGCCCCTTATCCAATTCGCCCAGCACCGCACTGTCTGGCACCCAAATATCGGTAAATGAGACGCGCGGATGGTCGGTCGGCATGTTGAAGGTCCACATATATTCTTCGACCTTCACGCCGGGGTCATCGGCCTCGACCAAGAAACAAGTAATCCCTTTGGCGGCCCCATCATCACCGGAAGAGCGGGCGAACAGCATAATGTGGCTGGCCACATGCATACCGGTGGTCCACATTTTCTCGCCATTGATCAACCAGCCATCGACCCCGTCGCGGGTTTCGCGTACGGCGCGGGTCTCCATCCAAGTGGCGTCCGAGCCATGCGCCTGTTCGGTCAGAGCAAAGCAAATGCGGTGCGTGCCGTTCAGCATGCCATTGATAAATGTGTCGGCCTGCGCGGGCGTGCCGAAATCACGAAACATCAGCACTTGCGGCAGATTGCCGACAATCGAGCTTTCATTTTGCAAATCATTGTGCAGCCCCAGCCCTTTGGCGGCGAGGTGCTCGCGTATCACCGCCATGGCCAGATTGGAGCCGTCGGCGCCGCCATATTCTTTCGGCAGGCCGAAGCGCAAATGACCGGCCTTGTCGGCACGGCGGCGCATTTCGCGCAGCAATTCTTCCCATTCCGGGCGCGGCAGACCATTATTGTCCCAATCGGTGCGCGCATGTTCGCGGCGATGGTCGAAAAACCGCATATTATAATCGGCCATTTGCAAGGGCAGGATTTCATCATCGATGAATTTATCCAGCACCGCCAAATATTGTTTAATGTCTTCCGGAATATCGAAATCCATATGCGCCTCCCTGATTTGGTAAAATCATGCCGAAGCGCCACCGCCAAAGCAAGCAAACAAAGCGCCGCAAGGGCCAAACCGGGTGCGGCACAAATGCCCGACGGCACGACCCACTATATATGGGCGTGAACATATGCGGCACGGCTACTATGTAAGTGATTCGGACACGCTCTGTTCTAGACCTGTTCACGGCAAACTACGAAAATCGATTCGCTTTCGAATCAGTGGCTTGGGCCCTTTGCCTCGCGGCGACTGTGAGGCTTGGAAAAGCTTGCAATCGGCCGTCGGCTTGGCCATGGTGGGGCCATGTCCCGCATCGGTTTCGCACCCATATTGCGTATTGTTTTAGGTCCGACCAATACCGGCAAAACGCACCTCGCCATGCAACGCCTATTGGCCCATGACAGCGGCATGATTGGCCTGCCGCTGCGGCTTTTGGCGCGCGAGATTTATGACCGCTGCCTGCGCGGTGATTTTGGCCGCGTGCACAAGTCGGATTTGGCTTTGATTACCGGCGAAGAAAAAATTCTGCCGCCCAAAGCGCGCTTTTTCATTTGCACCACTGAGGCCATGCCGATCAGCCGCGAGGTTGAATTTGTCGCCATTGATGAATGTCAATTGGCGGCCGACCCTGAACGCGGCCATGTGTTTACCGACCGCGTGCTGCATGCGCGCGGCACGGCTGAGACGATATTGCTGGGCGCCGCCACCATGGCGCCGATATTGCGGCAATTGCTCGGCAAGGTCGAGATTGAAAGCCGCGCTCGTTTTTCACGGCTTGGCTGGGGCGGCGGGCATAAATTATCGCGGCTGCCCCGGCGCACGGCCGTGGCGGCTTTTTCGGCCGATAATGTTTATGCGATTGCCGAGATTATTCGCCAACAACGCGGCGGCGCGGCGGTGGTGATGGGCGGGCTATCCCCACGCACCCGCAATGCGCAGGTTGAAATGTATCAATCGGGCGAGGTTGATTTTCTGGTTGCCACCGATGCCATTGGCATGGGACTGAATATGGATGTCGACCATGTGGCCTTTGCCCAACGCCGCAAATTTGACGGCCGCCGCCATCGCGATTTGAGCGCCGCCGAATTGGCACAAATTGCCGGTCGCGCCGGACGCCACACAAGTGACGGCAGTTTTGGCGTCAGCGGTGACTTGCCGCCATTTGATGAAGAGCTTATCGAGGCCATTGAAACGCATGATTTTGAGCCGGTGAAAGGGCTGTTTTGGCGTAACCCCAATCTCGATTTTTCCTCATTGGAAGCGCTGCTTTTGAGCCTTGATAAGCCGGTGCCGCGGGCCGGATTGATGCGCGCCCCTGTGGCCGATGATCAACAAGCGCTGAAATTATTGAGCCGCGACCCGGCCACGCTCGACCTTTTGGCCAATGATGAGCAAAGCTTGCGGCTATTATGGGAAGTGGCGCAAACGCCCGATTTTCGTAAAACCACCATGGGCGAACACGCCGCGCTGATTGGCGAGGTGTTTGGCTTTTTGGCCGGTGAGCAGGGCATGATACCGGAAGCCTGGCTGGCCGAGCGGATTGAGCGGTGCGACCGGCTGGATGGCGATTTGGACACGCTGTCCATGCGGCTGGCGCATATCAGAAGCTGGACCTATATGGCACAAAGAAATGACTGGCTGGCCGACCCGGCCCATTGGCAGGAGCGGTCGCGTCATGTAGAAGACCGTCTATCGGATGCGTTGCATATGAAGCTGATGGGTCAATTTGTTGACCGCAAGACATCGGCATTGATGCGGCGTCTGGCCGGCAAAGAGGACATTGTGGCGGAAGTTGAAGAGAGCGGCGATATTATGATTGCCGAGGAATATATGGGCCGTGTTTCAGGCCTGCATGTTGAACGCGACCCGCGCTTGAAAGGCGCACCGGCCGGTACGGCCCGCGCCGCGGTTGAGAAAACCGTCAGCGAGGCCCTGCGCCAACGCGCGACCGCTTTGGCCAATGATACGGATGACGCGTTCAGCCTGACCGAGAGCGGCGAGATTATTTGGCAAAACGCCATTGTCGGGTCGCTGCAATTGGCCGGACAAGCCGACAAGCTGGATTATTTATCGCCGACCGTGGCGCTGCGCGCCGATGAAGTATTGACCGGCGAGCCGCGGCAAAAAGCCGAAGCGCGGCTGACCGATTGGCTGCGCGGCAAATTGAAACAAGATTTGGCACCGCTGATGGCCTTGCAACAGGCTGAGGGGCTGGAAGGACTGGCCCGCGGCTTGGCTTTTCAATTGTTGGAAAATAAAGGCAGCCTGCCGCGCCGCGATATTGCCGATTTGCTCGGCAAGCTGGACCAAACGCTGCGCGGGCAATTGCGCAAATTGGGCGTCCGTTTCGGCTTTTACACAGTGTTTATGCCGGCTTTGCTGAAGCCGGCACCGGCGCGCCTTTTGGCCCTTATCAGCCTGATTGAGGACAATCAAAAGGCCGACCGACCGCGGCCGATTGCCGAGACGCTGGAACAATTACCGGCCGCCGGTCTGACCTCGTGCAGCCGCGTCGCCCTGCCCTTTTGGCTCTATCGGGCCAATGGTTATTACACCACCAAAAGCCGCGCCATTCGCCTCGATATGCTGGAGCGGCTGGCCGATATTATTCGCCCGCTCTTGGCCGAAAACCGCGATGGTTTTCAAGCCAATGAGGCGATGATGTCAATTATGGGCTGTGGCGCTGACGAGCTGGCGGAAATTCTCACCGCACTGGGCTATCAGGCCAGTGAGGTGGCGGCTGACACACTGACTGTAAAAACCGAGACTGTAAAAACTGAGCCGCAAGAAAGCGCGCCGCAAACATATACCACAGAGACTTCATCTGAGGCTCCATCTGAAACTGCCGCACCCGCCTCAGAAGAGGCAGCAGAAGAAACAAATACAACGGAGGCAGTCGAGACCGCTGCACCCGCAACGGCTGAAACGTCTGCAGATACCGCGGCCGCCATGGTGACCCTCTGGAAACCGGCGCCCCGACAAAGACAAGGACAACGTCAGGGGCAGGGCAAAAAACCGAGCGGCAAAAACCGACCGGCCAATAAAAACAAGAATAATGCAAGCGGCAAAACCGGACACCAGCACAATAATAGCCGCGGCAAACCAAGCGGCCAAAAGCGCGACAAACAACCCGACCCCAACTCACCCTTTGCCGCATTGAAAGGGTTGCAGGACAAATCGAATGGCTGACGCGCCGACCAGCATGCGGGTCGATAAATGGCTGTGGCATGCGCGGTTTTTCAAAACCCGCACACTGGCCACCAAGCTGGCCGCGGCCGGTAATATTCGCGTCAACGGGCAAAAGCAAAGCCGCGCCTCGGCTTCTATTCGGGCCGGCGATATGCTGACGTTTCCGCTCAACAACCATATTCGCCTGATTGAAGTGGTGGCGTTGAGCACAAGGCGTGGCCCGGCGCCGGAAGCACAAGCGCTGTATATTGACCGCGACCCGCCGCAACCCAAGCCGCGCAGCGAAAAAGTGGCGGCCCGTGATAGCGGCGCAGGGCGCCCGACCAAAAAGCAACGCCGCGACCAAGCCGCTTTTACCGCCGCCCATCGCGAGCTGTAAGCACCACAACGATGCGACCAAATCATGCATTGCGCTTTTTGAAACAGCCATTATCTTGCAGCCCATGTTAGACAAATTGACCAAAATCTTCGCTGAACCGGTGGCCGAAGCCGCTGGCCCGCAATCTGACGAGCTGCATATTGCCGCTGCAGCGCTTTTGGTGCGGGCGGCGCAAATTGACGGCGTTATGGATGCTGAGGAAGAAAAATTATTGGCCCGTCTGGTCGGCCCGCATTTCGGGTTGGAAACGGAAGCCGCAAACACGCTGATCAGCGAGGCAAAAAACGCCGCCGGTGAAGCCAGCGACCTGTTTCAGTTCACCAAGCGGATCAATGCCCATTTCAATGAAGGGCATAAAATCATGCTGCTGGAATTGCTGTGGCAAATCGTTTTGGCGGATGGCGTGGTTGATGATTACGAAGCCAACTTGCTTCGTCGCGTCGCCGGGCTTATATACATCACCGACCAACAAGCCGGTCAGGCACGCAAAAACGCCGAAGCCGCGCTGAACGGATAGAAAATTATAGGATAATTTATGACCTATATCGTCACTGAAGATTGCATCAAATGCAAATATACTGACTGCGTGGAAGTCTGCCCGGTCGATTGCTTTTACGAAGGCGACAATATGCTGGTCATCCACCCGGATGAGTGCATTGACTGCGGCGTGTGCGAACCGGAATGCCCGGCCGATGCCATTAAAGCCGATACCGAAAGCGGTTTGGAAAAGTGGCTGGAAGTGAACACCAAATATGCAGATATTTGGCCAAACATCACCATGCGCAAAGATGCGCCGGCCGATGCCGATGATTGGCTCAACAAACCGGGCAAATTTGAGGCGCATTTCTCGGAAGCGCCGGGGGCCGGTGACTAAGCCGTCATTGGCGCTACCTCCATCAGGGCCATCTATTTGGAAAATCGCGTTTTTTGTGATATTATCCAATAAATCGACGTAATTTGACCGAAAAGGCGCTGTTTACGCGCCTTTTCGTATTGGAGCACCACATGGCAACCACCAAAAAAGCTGCCGCCAAAAAGGCGCCGGCCAAGAAGACCGCGGCTAAAAAAGCCGCCACCCCCAAAGCGACCGCGAAAAAGCCGGCCGTAAAAAAGGGTGAAGCCAAAAAAGCACCGACCAAGAAGGCACCGGCCAAGAAAACCGCTGCTAAAAAGACTGAAAGCAAAAAACCGGCAGCCGCCAAAACGGAAACCGTGCGGCGCTCGGCTTTGGGTTTTCGGGTCAACGAATTTGTCGTCTATCCGGCCCATGGGGTCGGGCAAATTACCGAAATTGCCACGCAGGAAATTGCCGGCATGGAGCTTGATTTATTTGTCGTCAATTTCGACAAAGAGAAAATGGTTTTGCGGGTGCCGCTCAACAAAGCCAAGGAAATCGGCATGCGCAAGCTGGCCGACAGCAAGGTGATGGATGGCGCCATTAAGACGCTGAAAGGCCGCGCCCGCGTCAAACGCACCATGTGGAGCCGCCGCGCGCAAGAATATGAAGCGAAAATCAATTCCGGCGATTTGATCGCCATTGCCGAAGTGGTGCGCGACCTGTTCCGCAATGAAAACCAGCCGGAACAAAGCTATTCTGAACGCCAGCTCTATGAAGCGGCTTTGGAACGGATGGCCCGCGAAGTGGCGACCATTGATAAATCCACCGAGGATGAGGCCATCGTCAAATTGGAGGCGATTTTGGCCAAAACCACGGGCGGCGCACGCCGTCAACCGGGGTCTGACGCCGCCTAAATGGCACCTTGACCGCCAAGTTTTTACCGACCGGTAGTGAACCGATGCCGGATGTTTTGCGTATCTTCTATGGAGGCACGCAAAATGGCACATTTAGACACACGCGAAACTGTTCAATCCGGGCGCAACTTCATCAAAAAAGCGATGAAGCTGCCCATGCTGGAACCGGAGCATGAATTGCATCTGGCCCGCAGCTGGAAAGAAAAACGCAATGAAAAAGCCCTGCATGAGCTGACCATGGCGCATGTGCGCTTGGTTGTTGCCATTGCCGCCAAATTTCGCAATTACGGCCTGCCGATGGGCGATTTGGTACAAGAGGGCAATATCGGCCTGATGCAAGCGGCTGACCGCTTCGACCCGGAGCGCGAAGTGCGCTTTTCAACCTATGCTGGGTGGTGGATCCGCTCTTCCATTCAAGATTATGTATTGCGCAATTGGTCAATCGTCCGGACCGGCACGACGGCAGCGCAAAAATCCCTATTTTTCAATATGCGCCGTCTGCGCGCCCGCATTAATGATGTCGGAGCCAATATGACGCATGAAAGCCGCACCTATGTGGCCCGCGAATTGGGCGTCCGCATGGAAGATGTGCTGAATATGGAAGGTCGCATGGAGGCCAATGACCGTTCGCTGAACGCCGGTATTACCGACCGTTCGGGCGAAGGCGGCGTCACCGAATGGCAAGACCTGCTGATTTGCGAACGCGACCTGCCCGATACCTCAACCTCGAAAAAATTGGACAGCCGTCAGCGGGTCCGCTGGATTGCCGAAGCGATGCGCGGCCTGAATGAGCGGGAAATGACGATTATTCGTGCCCGTCGCTTGGCCGAAGACAGTGTGACGCTGGAAACATTGGGCAAGAAGCTGGGCATCTCGAAAGAACGGGTGCGCCAAATCGAGCATGAAGCACTGGTCAAATTGCGCATGGCACTGACCGAGAAGACCAATGGCAATCCGCGCGAAGCCGGTCTTATTTAGCCGATTTTTATCCAACCGCTTTAATCAACAATCAGCTTAATGGGCTGGCCGATGGTTAGCCTGTTATCGTTACCGATATTGTTAAGCAGGCGAAACACTTGCTGGCGGTCCTGCCCGCGCATGCGCCGCGTCAGGCTATAAACCGTATCACCTTTGGCAACCGTCACCACTTGCAGTCGAAACGGCTGAATGGCGGCCGCTTCGGCTGCTGACAGAAAGCGGATTTGCTGCCTGAGGCTGGCCATCGCTGCCTCAGCCGCCGCAATTTGCCCGCGCGGCGCAATCACCCCAAAACGCAAAAATTGCTCATCATTGGCAGGTATGGCCAATAAAAGCGCAACACCGTCCTGCGTTTGCACCCGACCGCTGGCAGCGGCCCGGCCGGCCAGTTTGAAAATCCGCAAATCCTGCGTATCGGCCCCGTCTGCCCACCCGCCTTGCAGATAATCTTCCGGCGGCTCCAGCGCGATGCGTTCATCCATATCAAAGACGATTTGCACCCCGTTTTTATGCTTGGCCATCACCCGTTGCGGCGAATTGCGTAGGCTAAAGCCGCGCGGCACGCGAAAGCGCAGTCGCAAATCAGCATGGGAAAATTGGCCGCCGCGAATTATCCCTTGGCTTGGCTGATCCCCACAGGGCATCCCGTCAATCGCCGCCATATGCGCGTCAACGCCTTCATATATGCTGTTGGCCGTACTGCGCGCTTTGGCCTTGGCATAGGCTTTGGCGACCCGCTCTTTATTATTCGGGTGCGTTGACAGCCAATTGGCTTTGCTGTGGCCGCCTGCCTGATAGGCGCCATAGCTGGCCAGCTTGCCGAGAAAATCGCCCTGCGCTTGCGGCCGATAGCCGGCCCGTGCCATCGCCTGAATGCCGAGATTATCGGCCTCATATTCATTGTCGCGGCTATAGCCGGCCAACAATGCCGCGCCGCCGAGATTGACCACCCCGCCGGTGGCTTTCGCGTCAATGCCGGTGCCCGCTTGCAGCACGGCGCCGACCACACCGGCAAAAATTTGCGTGCCGACGGTTGCCGTGTGGCGCCGCGCCCCATGCCGCGCCGTCACATGGGCTATCTCATGGCCGATGACCCCAGCCAGCTCGGCCTCGCTGGAAGCCAGCGCCAGCAGGCCGCGCGTCACATAAGTATAGCCGCCGGGCAGTGCAAAAGCATTAACCACCGGCGTATCCAAAATGGTGATGCGATAGGAGGCCTCCGGCTTGTCGGAGGCTCTGGCGATGCGCTGCATCACCCGCTCGACATAGGCGGTTAGTTTGGCATTTTGATAAACCCCGCCAAACTCTTTGATGATATGCGGATGCTGCTCGGCCCCGATGCGCGCTTCATCATCGGCATCCATAAGGGTTTTGCCACAGCCCGCCAGTGTCAGGCTAAGCGCTGCTAATATGGCAAAACAGGTAAAAGACCGGATACGCATCATTTATTATTTGTCGCCGATTTGACGGCAACAGACAAGCCAAGCAACTGGACGCGCCGCGCCGACGGGGTTAGGTTGACCTTGTGATCCCGTAGCTCAGTCGGATAGAGCACCAGATTCCTAATCTGGGGGCCGGTGGTTCGAATCCACCCGGGATCACC
>JBMHCM010000136.1:0-11992 GCA_049889915.1 Parvibaculales bacterium | reverse complement strand
GAAGCGCGGCGTCTGATGACTTATGGCTTCCGCAATTTCCAACGCGAATTACTGGTTGAGGCGGGCGAAGTGGTTACCGAATTGCCGGTCTGGCACGGCAGCGAAAATGTCGTGAAAGCGACGCCGGCGCGGCGCTTTGATATTGTGACACCGCGTTCCGGCAAGCGCAAAATGGTGGCCACGGTAACCTATGAAAAGCCGATATTGGCGCCCATCAAAAAAGGTGACGCCTTGGCCACGCTGAAAGTCACCTTGCCGGGTTTGGCGCCGCAAGAGATTCCTCTGGTCGCAGCCAAGGATGTCGGGCGCGGCAATGCCATCAGCCGCGCCATTTCCAGTCTGATATATTTGATTGCGGGAGACTAACATGCGAGGACAATTCATTAGCTTTGAAGGCGGCGAGGGCGGTGGCAAATCGACCCAAGCAGCCCGTTTGGCCGGTTTTCTTCGCGGCGTCGGGCTGGAAGTTGTTGAGACCCGCGAGCCGGGCGGCACCAAACAGGGCGAGGAATTACGCGACTTGCTGGTGCAGGGCGACCCCGACAGATGGTCGCCTTTTTCCGAACTTTTGTTGATGACGGCAGCGCGGACGGAGCATGTGAACCGCATAATTGAGCCTGCCCTGGCGGCCGGAACGTGGGTCATTTGCGACCGGTTTTTCGATAGCACAATGGCCTATCAGGGCATTGCGGGGGAGTTGGGTTTGGACTTTGTGCGTCCGCTGCAAAACGCCGCTATTGGCGATGCCGTGCCGGATGTCACCTTTCTGCTTGATTTGCGCGAGGAGGCCGGCTTGCAACGCGCCGAAAAACGCGGCGGTGCGGCACGTTTTGAAAAGAAGGACGCAGGGTTTCACAGTAAAGTGCGCGACGGCTTTTTGGCGTTGGCCGCTGAAAGCCCCGAGCGCATTGTGGTGATTGACGCGGAGGATACGTTTGACGCGGTATGGAGCCAGATAGAAGGCGAGATGAAAAGCCGCTTCAAACTCTGACCCGATTGCGGTTAGATGCAGCCATGAACCAAAGCACACAGCAAATAGATGCCGATGCGCCTCCGCCCGATATTGACGGTGATTTTGCGCCCCGATTGACGCGTGCTTTGGTCGGCCATGCGCAGCCGCAGCGTGAGTTTTTGGCTGCCCTGCAGGGCGGGCGCCTGCCGCATGCATGGCTGTTAAGCGGGCCAAAGGGCATTGGCAAGGCAAGTTTTGCCTATCTGGTTGCGCGCGCTGTGCTGGGTCACAGCCGGCCGGCGCAAATAACGGCGCTTAGCCCGGCACTAGATGGCGCGGCAGCCAAGTTGATTGAAGACAGTGTTCACCCCGATTTATACGTGCTGAAGCGCAGCTATAACGAAAAGACCGATAAGTTTCGCAGTGATATTTCTATGGATGAAACGATGGCGATGAAGCGCTCATTCACCCTGAGCGCGGCGCAAGGCGGTTGGCGCGTCGCGATCATCGACAGTATTGATGAGATGAACAAAGCCGGTGTTAACGGCCTGCTCAAGCTGATTGAGGAGCCGCCGGAGAAATGCCTGTTTTTGATAATTTGCCATCACCCGGGTCGCGTTTTGGACACCATACGCTCGCGCTGTCGGCGGTTGTCCTTCAACGCTTTGTCGGAGGCCGAGCTGCAGCAGATAATTGCCGATAAGTTGGACGCGATTGACCCGAATGAGGCCGCCGCTGCGGCCTTTCTGGCTGATGGCAGCGTCGGGCAGGCTCTGGCTCTGGCCGAGCATGGCGGCTTTGACCTGTATCGCGACATGATAGGCGTGTTGGAAACGCTGCCGCGGCTGGATGTGGAGCGCCTGCATGGCCTGGCCGGCCGGTTCGGTGCCCGCTCTGCACCCCAAAGTTTTGGCCTGTTTTGTCATTTATTCAGCGCTTGGCTGCATCGTGTCGCGCGTTGCGCTGCTACCGGTACCGCATTTCAACCGGTATTTGAAGGCGAAGCGGAGCTTGCGGCGCGGCTTATCGGCGGCGAATTGCCGCTTGAACCGGCGGTCGCGCTATGGGAGAACACGCAAGCCGAGATGCGGCGCGTCGAGGCGCTTAATCTCGATAAAAAACAAGCGGTGATGGATTGGTTTGCCGGATTGGCTGATGGCTTGGCCAAAAACGGCTGAAGCGCGAAACGGATTAATTTAAAGTGACAGATAAGAATTTCTACATAAGTACCGCTATTTCTTATCCAAATGGTAAACCGCACATCGGTCATGCATATGAAATTATGGCCACAGATGCGATAGCCCGCTACCATCGGTTGAGTGGCGAAACTGTCTATTTTTCGACCGGCACCGATGATCATGGTCAAAAAATGGTGCAAACGGCCCGCGAGCAGGGCAAAACCGCCCAGCAACTGGCCGATGAATTGACGCCGGCCTTTCGCGAAATGGCCGATGCGCTGAATTGCAGCCATGATGATTTTATCCGCACCAGCGAAGCGCGCCATCACGCCGCCGTCAGAGATATTTGGCAACGCATTGAAGCCAATGGCGATATTTACCGCGATACCTATAATGGGTGGTATTCGGTGCGCGATGAGGCGTTTTACGCCGAAAGCGAGCTAAGCGAAGCGGATGACGGCAGTAAATTATCGCCACAGGGCACACCGGTGGAATGGCTTGAAGAGGACAGCTATTTCTTCCGTCTTTCCGCCTATACCGATAAATTGTTGGCGCATTTTGAAGCGCATCCGGAGTTTTTGCAGCCGCAAAGCCGACGCAATGAGGTGGTGTCGTTTTTAAACGGCGGTTTGAAGGATTTGTCGATTTCGCGCACGGCCTTTGACTGGGGCGTGCCGGTGCCCGGCGACCCGTCGCATGTGATTTATGTTTGGATGGATGCGCTGACCAATTATCTGTCGGTTCTGGATTATCCGGCGCAAGAGGGCCGCTATGCTGACTTCTGGCCGGCCGGTTTGCATGTTATTGGCAAGGATATTACGCGCTTTCACACGGTCTATTGGCCGGCTTTTTTGATGGCCGCCGATTTGCCGCTGCCGAAACAGGTTTTTGCGCATGGCTTTTTGACGGTGAAGGGCGAAAAAATGTCTAAATCGCTCGGCAATGTGCTCGACCCGTTTACGCTGGCGGCGCATTACGGCGTTGATGCGCTTCGCTATTTCTTTCTGCGTGAAGTGCCTTTCGGCCGCGACGGGAGTTTTTCAGACGAAGCCATCGTCAATCGGGTAAATGCCGATTTGGCCAATGATATCGGCAATTTGGCGCAGCGCAGCCTATCGATGATAGGCAAAAATTGTAACGCCATTTTGCCGACGCCGGGCGCGTTGACGCCAGAGGATGAGGCTTTGCTGGCGCAATTTGACCGGCTGCGCGAGAAAACCGATGCGGCGATGCAGGGCCATGAAATTCATAATTATCTGGCCGTGGTGATGGAAGCGGTATCGGAAGCCAATCGTTATTTTGCCGCTGAGGCTCCTTGGGGGCTGAAAAATGACGACCCGCAGCGCATGGGTACAATCCTGTATGTGACCGCCGAGGTGGTTCGCCAGGCTGCTATTTTGTTGCAACCGGTTATTCCACAAGGGGCGGCGGCGCTGCTCGACTATCTCGCTGTCGACGATGCCAACCGCAATTTCACCCATTTGGGGCCCGCTTACCGGCTTGCCCCCGGCATCGCCTTACCGACGCCGCAGGGTGTGTTTCCACGCCTTCAGTTGATGGACAGTGACGCCTAGTCGGCCGTTTTAAGGTGTTGCAAAAGGGCAACATTTCTCTATCTCGTCAAAGCGAATGGCGTTATTGTCTTGCTGTGTAGATTGGTTTTTTTCCCACAGCCAAGGTGGTGGGATGTGTAGGAGAGGCGCATGGGCGTTATCCAGCTCACCTTTTTTGTGTGTCGTATTGGTGTTTCTTGTATTAATTGGGCAGCAGATTTCAGTCGGCGGAAGCGGGCCGACGCATCCGTGAGCTCGGATATTCTCTTTAGCACTTTTATTCAATTCAGTTTCGGTATCGCCAAGATGCCGCAAAGCGCGTCCGGCGGGGCGCTTATCGGTCTGTCCGTGCGGGCAGGGCGTCAAACGGTGGGACAATCCAAATTGGTAGAGGCATTGTAATGTTTGGAGATGTTTTAATCGTTGATAATGAGACGGATATTTGTGACTTGATCGCGGGTGTTCTAGAGGATGAAGCTTATGAGGTGCGTGTTGCCTCTGACAGTGACAGCGCGTTGCGCGAAATCACCCGACGTTGCCCGGCTATAGTTTTGTTGGACATTAAGTTGCAGGGCAGTCGGCTGGACGGCTTGGAAATTTTGAATATCCTGCGCGAGCGCTATGTGCATTTGCCGGTGGTCATCATATCAGGGCACGACTATGCCGATATGGCGACGAACGCGGTTCAAAACGGCGCTTATGATTTTATTGAAAAGCCCCTGACGACAGACAAATTGCTGGTCACTGTTGCGCGTGCCATTGAGGCCGCAAGGCTGCAAAGGGAAAATGCGGAGCTCAAGCGCCGTGCCTTCATTCAACACACGCTAATCGGTAAAGCGCCGGCAATGGACCAGTTGCAAATCAAAATCGACAAATTGGCGCAGGGCAAAAGCCGCGTGATGATTGTCGGCCCTTTAGGGGCGGGCAAAGAAGCGGCAGCGCACCAGCTGCACAATCGGTCATCGCGGGCATCGCATAATCTAATTTCGATTCATGCAGCCATGTTGGCGGGCAAGGCGTCACAACCCGATCGCTTGCTGTTCGGCAGCGAAGGGGACGGGCAGATAGAGCCGGGCCTGATTGAACAGGCGCATGGCGGCACTCTCTATCTCGATGAGATTTGTGGGTTTTCGCAAGCGCACCAAAAGGCCTTGTTGAAAATGCTGGTCGATGGCGAGATTACGCGGCTTGGCGGCAAGCATCCGGTACCGGTCGATGTGCGGGTTTTGTCGTCTTGCAGTGGCGATATTGACAAGCGCATTGCCGATGGGCAGTTGCGAAAAGACCTTTATCATCGCCTCAGCGTCATGACCTTGGATGTACCGGGCTTGAGCAAACGACGCGATGATATTCCTTATCTGGTGAGTTATTTTATCGGCGCCTTGTCAGAGCAAATGAATATGCCCAAACGCGAGGCCGGCGAGGATGTGATGGCGGTCATGCAGTCGCATGATTGGCCGGGCAATGTGCGCCAATTACGCAATACCGTCGAACATATGCTGCTCAACTGCCATGCGGACGGCAGCGACGCGCTGACCCTTGAGCATTTGCCCAGCGATATTCTGTCGAAAACAAATGTCGGTGATAATGTGCAGGGGTCACGCCATATCATGTCTTTGCCGCTTCGCGAGGCGCGCGAATGTTTTGAGCGTGATTATCTGGTGGCGCAAATTGATCGGTTTTCCGGCAATATTTCGCGCACGGCAGAGTTTGTCGGCATGGAGCGGTCAGCACTGCACCGCAAGATGAAATCGCTTGGGATTTCCGGCGGTAATCATGCTACAAACTCCCTATAGCGAATGAGGTAACGGACGCATGAAGGTCATTGTTTGTGGGGCCGGACAGGTCGGTTTTGGCATTGCACGCCATCTGGCCGGGGAAGGCAATGACGTCACGGTTGTTGACCGTGAAGCGTCGCTCATGCAGCGCATTACGGACACGCTGGATGTGCGGCCCATTTTGGGTCATGGCGGACATCCGGACGTATTGGAGCAGGCCGGCGCGGCGGACGCCGATGTTCTGATTGCCGTTACCGCCACAGATGAGGTGAATATGGTCACCTGTCAGGTGGCGAAAACGCTTTTCGGTATCGATAAGACCATTGCCCGCGTGCGCGATGCCAATTTCTTGAAGCCGCGCTGGAGCCGGTTGTTTGCTGATGAGGCCATGCCGATTGACGTGATTATTTCACCGGAGCAGGAAGTCGCCGCGGCAGTGCTACGCCGTCTGGCATTGCCGGGTGCTTTTGACAGTGCCAGCTTTTTCGACGGACAGTGCGAAATGATTGGTATTTCCATCGGTGAAGATTGCCCGGTGGTTGATACGCCGCTAAACCAATTGACCGGTCTGTTTCCTGATTTGCAGGCGATTGTTGTTGGCATTCGCCGCGATCGCCGCACTTATGTGCCGGATTTTGATGATGTCATTCAGCCCGGTGATGAAGCGTTTCTGGTCACCGCCAGCAGCGACACTGAGCGGACATTGAAGATTTTCGGGCATGAAGAACGCGAAGCGCGCCGTATCGCGCTGATTGGCGGCGGCAATATCGGCTTTGAAGTGGCCAAAGCATTGGACGCGCAAGCCGGTCGTTATGCCCTCAGCGTCATTGAGGCATCGCCGGAGCGAGCGCGTTTTGTATCGGAGAAGCTCAGCCGTTCCATCGTTTTGCAGGGCAGTGGGCTGACGCCTGAAATTCTCAATGAGGCCGGGGTGCGCGAAACTGATTTGCTGCTCGCCTTGACCAATGATGACCAAGTCAATGTGCTGACCACCATGCTGGCATTGCAAGAAGGCTGTCAGCGCGGCCTTTGCCTGATTAACGATAACAGCTTTCAAAATTTGGTCGGCCAATTTGGTATGGAGCTGGCGGTTAACCCGCGCGCTGTTACCGTATCGTCCATTTTGGGGCAGGTGCGGCGCGGTAATGTTTCGCGTGTGCATGCGATTAGCGATGAAAGCGCTGAAGTGCTGGAAGCGCAAATTGCCGATGGCTCACCGATTGCTGGCACGAAATTGCGCGACCTGCAATTGGGCGATGCCATGCGCATCGGTATGATTTTCCGCAAAGGCGAAATGGTCATGCCGCGCGGCGGGGTGGAGTTGAAATCCGGTGACCGCGTGGTGATGTTTGTGCTGGCAGACGGCATTGACCAATTTGAAAGCCTGTTGCGCAGCAAAGACAAAAAACCCGCCAAGAAAACAGCAAAGGCCTAAGCCATGCGCTTAGGGGCCATTCTTTTCACGCTCGGTTATGGCGGTTGCATGATTGCCGGGCTGATGGTCATTCCATGGCTGCTGACCTTGTTTGACCCGGCGCATCGGGGCACAGGCGGCTTTACGGTGGCGCTCATTCTGACCTTTTTTGCCTCCGGTGCCTTGCTGCTGTCGGGCTTTTCCAATCGGCGTCATAGTGCGCGTGGCCTTGAGCTGATGCTGATTATGGTTTTGTTTTGGACGGTGCTGCCGCTGGTCGCCGCCTTGCCGCTGATTGGCGCGCAACAAATCGATAGCCTGTTGGCCGCCTATTTTGAGGCAGTGTCGGCACTCACCACATCGGGCGGCTCGGTTATGGCGCAGCCACAGCTGGAAAGTGCCGCGATATTGCTTTGGCGCGCCTTGTTGGGGTGGCTCGGTGGCTTGTGGACATTGGTGTTTGCCGTCGCGGTGCTGGCCCCGTTCGGTATTGGCGGCATCACCCTGACCGGCAGTCCACTGCTACAGCATGAGGAGGGGGCGCCGCTGACCTCGCGTTTGGGGCGGCCCTTACGATTGATTTTCCCGATTTATCTCGCGCTGACGGCGCTCGGTTTCCTCGGCCTTGTGGCGACGGGCACGAACGGTTTTAACGCCTTGTGTTTATCGCTATCGGCCATCTCGACCAGCGGCCTCGTCAACCACAGCGATGCCTTGGCCGTGCAACTGACATTGCCGGCGCAAATGGTTTTGTCGCTTCAATGTTTCATCGGCGCGCTGAGCATTCCCTTGCTGTTGCTGATGACGCTGGGCGCGCGGTTTGACAGTGCGTTCCGCAATAGTGAGCTGTCTGTCCTATTGGTGATGATTGCCTTTTATGCGGTTGTCAGCACGGCCAGCATTCCTGACACCAATTTGCTGCGCGCCGTCATGCAATCGATTTCGCTACACAGCACGGCCGGGTTTAATTTGCTGGCCGACCAGCAAATAGGGCAGTGGCCTTTGGTCTGGCTGATGTTGCCGGTTCTAATCGGCGGTATGGCCATGTCGACCTCCGGCGGCATCAAAGTGATGCGGGCGATTATTCTGTTTAAGGATTTGGGTGTTGAGATCGGCAAGCTGACCTATCCGTCATCCGTGCATCCGCTGCAATTGGAAGGCCGCCGTTTGGAGGTTGGCGATTTCAACGCGGCCTGGGCATTCACGGCAATTTTCATTTTATTTGTGACGCTGGGCGTCTTATCGCTCGGCCTGTTTGGTATGACGCTGTCGGATGCGTGGCCGGTTGTGCTGGCTGCATTGACCAATAGTCTGGCCATCACCATGCATTTTGCCACGCCGATTGACTATGCGGCGATGGGTGGCGCTTTGCAAATCATCATCACGCTGCTAATGATTGCCGGACGCATTGAATTACTGATTCTGATGGTGATGTTCACCAAAACGTTTTGGCGCTATATGCGCTGATTGGAAATCGCATGAGCCGTGTTGCTTACATTGATGGTGTTTATCAGCCGCTCAATCGGCCGGGCATTATGGTCGAAGATCGCGGCTATCAATTCGCCGATGGGGTGTATGAAGTCTGCGCCATTCGGGGCGGCGTGCTGTGCGATGAAGACGCGCATTTGGCGCGGCTTGAGCGTTCATTGGCGGAATTGGATGTGCCGCTGCCAATGTCATTGCCGGCTTTAAAACTGGTGATGCGCGAAACCATACGCCGCAATTTGGTGCGCGATGGTTTGGTCTATGTGCAAATCAGCCGTGGCGTTGCGCCGCGCGAGCACAGTTATGGGGCAGGGTTGCAGCCGGTTGTGGTTGTCACGGCGCGGCCGATCGACCGACAAAAACGCGCTGCCATCATGCAAAACGGCATTGCCGTTGTTTCTGTGCCTGACCAACGTTGGGCGCGCTGTGATATCAAATCCATCAGCCTGTTGCCGAATGTGCTGGCGCGCCAAACGGCGCGCAATCAGGGTGTCGCCGAAGCATGGCAAATCGGTGAAGACGGTTTTGTGACCGAGGGCGCCGCCACCAATGCGTGGATTGTCGATGCAGAAGGGAGCCTGCGCACGCGGCCGGCCGGTCCGGAAATTCTCAACGGCATTACCCGGCAAGTGCTGTTGCAGTGTGCTGCAGAATTGGGGCTCAAGGTGCATGAAACGCCGTTCACACTGGATGAAGCCAAGGCGGCGCAAGAAGCGTTTTCAACCGCTTCTACCATGAGTGTGTTTCCGGTGGTGTCGATTGACGGCGCAAAAATTGCCGACGGCAAGCCCGGCGCTCTGGCGCAAAAATTGTCAGATGCCTATGACGCGCTGCCGCAAGGCTAAATCTCTGCGCTAAAAACCTTTTGTCATCCCGCCATAGTTGTGGTTAAGATTTTGTGTGTACGACGCGAGGGGGAGATTTCGTGTCACAAATGTAATGGTCGGCGTCTCACCGACCGCAGAAGAATTTGGGTTTACCAATGTCAAATAAAGATTCTCTCGAAGCTTCATTTCTTGATCACGTTTGCGAACAAAAGCTGCCGCTGACCATCTTTCTGGTCAATGGTGTGAAGCTGCAAGGCTCGATTACTTGGGTCGATGCAACCTCCATGCTGCTGAGCCGGGACGGCCATTCGCAGCTGGTTTATAAACACGCGATTTCGACAATTATGCCGAATAGCGCTGTTGAGATTGCTGTCGCTTAATCTTCTTTTTGTTTTTCAGCCGCTTTAGCGCGCTGCCAGAACACTTCATACTCGTCGAGTGTATGTATTTCGGCGTCACTGTCGCGTGCCTGTTGTTCAAGGCTCTTGAACCGGCGGGTGAATTTCGCATTGCCGCGGCGCAAAGCGGTTTCCGGGTCGAGCTTTAAGTGGCGCGCCAAATTAGCCACCACGAACAACACATCGCCATATTCATCCTCAATGGCGTCGCTGTCATTGTTTTGCATGGCTTCGCGCAATTCGCCAATTTCTTCCTGCAATTTGTCGAATATCGGCTCCGCTTCATTCCAATCAAAGCCGATGCGCGCGGCGCGTTTTTGCAGTTTCACGGCGCGGGTTAATGCGGGCAGGGCAACCGGCACATCATCCAGCAAACTTTCTGGCTGCGGCTTACGCTTGGCGGCTTTTTCGGCCGCTTTAATATCTTCCCAGTTTTGTTTGACGTCATCAGCGCCACTGACGGCTATCGTGCCAAACACATGCGGATGACGGCGTTGCATCTTGTCTGAAATGGCCTCAGCGACATCATCAAAAGTAAACAGACCGGCTTCTTCGGCCATGCGGGCATGAAACACCACTTGCAGCAATAGGTCGCCGAGTTCGTCTTTCACATCATCCATGTCGCCACGTTCAATAGCGTCGACAACCTCATAGGCTTCTTCCAGCGCGTATGGCGCGATTGATTTGAAGTCTTGCTGCAAATCCCACGGACATCCGGTCTCCGGCGTGCGTAAGGCAGCCATAATACGAAGGATGCGATCAATCGGGCGTTCTGTTTCAGACATGGCTACAAGGTTTCACGATTCTGCGGTGAGAAACAAAATGGGCGACCCGATTGCCTGTGGCATCGCATCGCCCTTTATTCGCATAATGTATATTATGACAAATAATATACCAAGCTAGTCTTGAATACGCACAGGATCAACAGATGACCATGCATTTGCCCGAACATCGACATAGCAACTATTGCCGCCGGTAATTGACCCGACGGATGTTTGGTCGGCTGATGACAGTGAAATGCTGACAATGGATGACGAAATATTCGACATTGTCGAACCAGACGTAAGCAAGGTTGACGCCCCGCTTTGTGTATTGGCAATGCCAATCAGGGTCACCGAGCCAGATGACGCCGAGGTGTCGGCACTGAACACCAAGGTAATTGAGTTTGATGAACAGTCAGCTGAAGTTACGGTTGCTGCTTGGGCTGAAAAAGCCAAAACAGATGATGCCGCAAGTGCGAAAGCAAATTTTTTCATAACAAATCCTTTCAAAAATTTGATTCAAGTCGGTCTAGTTATATTCGGCGCAAAGCACGTAGCTTGAGTAAGAGCCACAGCCATTTTGTGCACCAACGCCGTTACACACCCACTCATAGGAGTGCCAGTGCGCTGTGGCGCTGCCATTGCCGTGGAATTGGCGGTGCACATAGTGGCTGTTATGGCGCGGGCTTGTGTAGCCCCAGGCCGCCCAGTTGGTCCACTGCCCGTGCACGTCACACAAAGCGCGTTTTTCCGCGTCGGTTTGGTCGCCATCCAGCATGGCCTCATAATTGGCACCGTAATGCTGGCGGCATTTCTCACCAATTTTCTTGGAGCTGTTAAGCCCGCCATTACCGCTATAGCCAAGCCACTTACACTTATAAGTGCCGGTTTTTGATGCCACATCGACGGTGAACGAGCCGGACACATATTTGTTTGAATTTTGTCCGTTCTCGACCCGGAAGCTGACCGAGCCGTCAGAAATCGTCGAGGTGCGCGAAATCGTGCCGCCACTGACAGACCAGCCAGAGGTCAGATTGGTAATGCTGAAGCCGTTCGGGACATTACCGATAAGCGATGTGATGTTGTAGGAAACATCCTCACTGGATGAAAAAACGCGCTGCACATCGGTTGACCCAAGGGTCGGTACTTTTTTCAAATCGGCCCATTGCGCTTTGGTTTTGTTGCACGGTGTAAAGTCAGCGGCACAAGCCAAGAAGGTTGTTTTATCTGCCGATGAGTTGGTCCAGTCGGTAGAGGTTACGCCCCTCGCCGTCTTGTAATTGGCGGCTGTCCAGCCATTGCTGATAGCTGATGAGATGTTTGAGAAGCTGGTGCCTGAGGCAAAGCCTGCCGCAGACGCCGCCCAATCATCAATTTGCGTGCCGGTCGATGAACTGGTCAGAGATGACGAGGTAATACCGGTACGCAATGTGGCGATTGTTGTGCCCAAAGTTGATACGCCTCCAACCGACATACCGGCCGATTCCAACATGGTGACATCGAGGTCTGATGTCGGGTGACCGGAATTGCCACCGGCGATCTGCGCCAGCTTCCATTTAGAGGCTTTGGTGGTGGTAAAGTCATTGGTGATGGTCGACTGCCAATCTGCTTTGGTGGCGCTGGCCGAATTGTCCAGCAAGCTCATC
>JBMHCM010000135.1:0-42799 GCA_049889915.1 Parvibaculales bacterium | reverse complement strand
CGTATCATCATTGCCGATAAGGTGACATCGCTGACCGCCGCGCAAGCCGTGTCATCAGCTTTGTTTGCCCGCGAGAGGCAGGGCAAGGGCCAACACATCAAGCTGTCCATGTTGGATACGATGATCTCATTCTTTTGGGCTGAGGGCATGGCCGGTTTGGTTTATGGCGAGAAGGAATTTGACGTCCGCAAGCTGCAAGGCACGCAAGACCTGATTTACAAAGCCAAAGACCGATACATCACCGCCGGTGCGGTATCGGATAAGGAATGGGCCGGCATGTGCCGCGCCCTGAAGCGCGAGGATTGGCTCGATGATGAGCGGTTCAACACCTCGGCGGCGCGTGTCGCCAATGCCAATGAGCGCAAGGAAATGACCGCTGCCGAAATTGAAAACTGGGACAGCGCCGAATTGCTGGCCCGCTTTCAGGAGGAAGGTGTGCCATGCGCGCCGCTGCTCGACCGCATGGAATTAATGGCGCATCCGCAAATCATTGCCAATGGGTCGATTGAGAAAACCATGCTGGAAGGCTTTGGCGAGGTGCGCCAAGCGCGTCCGGCGGCACAGTTTTCTGAAACGCCAAGCTGTATTGATATACCGGCCCCCAAATTGGGCGAACATGGCCGCGATATTCTTGGCGCGCTGGGCTATGACGCGGCAGAGCAGGATAAATTAATCGCTGACGGCAAACTGGCCATTGCCGATTAAACGGTCGATGAGGAGAGAGACATGAGCAAGAAACCCGTATTTTTGGTGTTGGGCGCCGGTGCTGGAATTGGCGGCAATGTCGCCAAGAAATTTGCCAAGGAAGGCTATCATGCCGTTTTGGCGCGGCGCAGCGACGAAGAAGGCCTCAATAAAATGATCGCCGACATTGAAGCGGATGGCGGCACCGCCACCGGTCGGTTGGTCAATGCCATTGAAGATAATGCGATTGAGGATTTAATTGCTGATGTTGAGAAGAATATCGGTCCGATCGAGGTCTTTCTGTTCAATCTCGGTGCGCAATTTGGCGATCACACATTGGAAAACACCCCGCTGAAAATGTTTGAGCGCGGTTGGCGCCTGACCAGCCTGGCGCTGTTCCGCACGGCTAAGACATTGGCGCCGATTATGGAAGCACGCGGCGGCGGCAAAATTCTTGTCACCTCAGCGACCTCTGCCATGCGCGGCAATGCCGGCCAACACGCCCATGCCGCAGCCATTGGCGGACGGCGGCTTTTGTGCCAATCGCTGAATGCTGAGTTGTCGGTCAAGGGCATTCATATTTGCCACATTTATATTGATGCGCCGATTGAAGCGCCTGATACCATCGGCAAATTGCTGGGGCCGGAGCTGTACGCAAAGCTGTTGGAAGAGCGTAGCAATGGCAAGGATATGCTGGTGATACCGGAAAAGGTCGCTGAGACCTATTACCATATCGCTCATCAGCACCGCTCCGCTTGGACATCGGAAGTTGATATCCGACCCTATTCAGAACAGCCTTGGTGGAATAATTGAGCGGAATAATCAGGCCGCCATATTGCGCGGCCGATAGAGGAGGGCTTTAAAATGCCAATTTCATTAGAAAAAACCGGCGCATCCTGCGGTGCTTTTGTTACCGGCGTCGACCTGACGCAAGATATCTCAGCCGATTTGGCCGGAGAGCTCCGCGCCATTTGGTTGGAAAACAAAGTCATTGCGTTTCCCGACCAGCAAATGAGCGATGATGATTTGGAACGTTTCACGCTGGCCTTTGGTGCGTTTGGCGAAGACCCGTTTTTCGGCCATATTGACGGCCATGAAAACATTGCCGCCATTCAGCGCAATGCAGATGAAACAACCCCGATTTTTGCCGAGTTCTTCCACTCCGATTGGAGCTTTATGGAAGTGCCGCCGGCCGGTACCTGCTTGTTCGGTATCACCATTCCGCCCAAAGGCGGCAATACGCTGTTCGCTGACCAGGTTGCAGTCTATGAGAACCTGTCTGATGAAAAGCGCGATTTGGCCGATAGCCTTGTTGCCGTCCATTCCGCTGAGTTGGGTTACGCACCCAATGGCGCTTATGGTGATGACGACCAAGAAGGCGGCCGCTCGATGAAAATCATTCCGAGCGAGCGGGCCCGCGAGAAACGCGAGCACCCCTTTGTTCGTACCCATCATGAAACCGGCAAGAAAGCCCTGTTTTCATCCCCGGCCTATATTCAGGCCTTTACCGGCTATGAAAAAGAAGAGAGCGATGCGCTGCTTATTGAGTTTTATGGTCTGCAAAGCCAGGAAGAGTATGTCTATTCCCATAAATGGGAAAAGAATACGCTGGTCATGTGGGATAATCGCTCACTTTTGCATGCGGCAACCGGCGGTTATGGCGGTTATGATCGTCTGCTGCACCGCACGACAATTGCCGATACGCGGTTTTAACAGCTGATTAGAAAGGTGCGTTTTGCGCCATCAGTCGTAGGCCGAGCAGCAGCAAAAAGCCATGACTGATATGGTAAAACCACGCATCGCTCATCACCTTATTGAGCCACATGCCAAGCCCGACCCCCAATGGCACCAGCGGGGCGAGGGCGAGGCTGGCTGTCAGGCTGGCGCCGGTGAACAGGCCCAATTCGATAAAAAACGGTAATTTCGCCAGATTGATGAGCAGGAAAAACCAGCCCATTGTGCCGACAAAATAAGCCCGCGGCAGATTTTGCGGCAGCAGATAAACTTGCGCCGGAATGCCGCCGGTCAGCGAAATGAAACTGGCCAGACCTGAGAGCCCGCACCACAAACCGGCGCGGCCATGATTGCGGCGCAATTTGCGCAACGCACTGCGCGCCAAAAGGGCACTGACGGCCGGTCGATAGAGACGCCAAAAATGCCGTGCGCCGGTAAAGACGGCCAGGCCGCCGATCAAAAACATTAAAAATCCGGCATCGATTTGTTTGAACAATAGCCAGCCGAGCAGCTGGCCGACACAGGCCGCCACTGTCATAATGATGACCAGACGGCGAATGGCACGGCGATAATATTTCCAGCCGACATAAAAATCGCACAGCAAAAATACCGGCAACATAACGGCCAGCGCCGGGCCGGGCGGCAGGGTGAGCAGCATAATCGGCAGCGATAGCGAGCCCATGGCCCCGCCAAAACCGGCCTTGGAAATGGCGACCACCAAAGTGGCGATAATACCGGCGACAAAAAACGCCAGCGGCGCGTTGGCAATCAGGCTGGTGTCCAGCATCGGCAATCCTAAATCAAAAACAGCTTAGGCTAACATATAGGGCGATTTATCAGCCGCCCATGGCAGGCTTACAGGCCGCCTTCTTCTTCCATTTGCTTGCGGAATTTCTTGCGCTCATGTTCCAGCAAATAACGTTTTCTCAGGCGCAGGCTTTCCGGTGTCACTTCCAACAGCTCGTCAAATTCGACATAGGCCATCATATCCTCAAGTGACATGCGGCGCGGCGGCGTCAGTGTTACCGCCTCATCAGCCCCGGAGGCACGCACATTGGTCAGCTTTTTGCCTTTCAGCACATTGATTTCCAAATCATTGTCGCGGCTATGCTCACCGACAATCATGCCTTGATAAACCGGCGTTTGCGGATCGATAAACATGACGCCGCGATCTTGCAGGTTGAAAATCGCATAAGCGACGGCAGTGCCGGTTTCGCTGGCGATCAGCGCGCCATTGCGACGGCCGGGAATATCGCCGCTATATGGCGCATAATCATGAAACACCCGGTTCAATACACCGGTGCCGCGAGTTTGCGTCAAAAACAGGCTTTGATAGCCGATAAGACCGCGTGACGGCGCGTGGAAAATCATCCGTGTTTTACCGGCTCCGGCGGCGCGCATATCAACCATTTTGGCTTTGCGGCGGTTCATGCTGTCGACCACGGTTGAGGAATATTCCTCATCGACATCAATGGTCACTTCTTCGACCGGCTCCATTTTCTGGCCGTCCACCGTGCGGATAAGCACTTTCGGACGCGATACCATCATCTCAAAGCCTTCGCGGCGCATGGTTTCAATCAGCACGCCCAATTGCAATTCGCCGCGGCCGCCAATCTCAAAGGCGTCCTTATTGGCGCTTTCATTAAAGGTAATGGCGACATTGGTCTCCACCTCGGCCAACAGCCGATCGCGGATAACCGTTGAGGTGACTTTTTTGCCTTCCTTGCCGGCAAACGGGCTGTCATTGACGGTAATGGTCACGGACATGGTGGGCGGATCAATCGGTGTCGAGGGCAGTGGATCGGTAACGGCCGGGTCACCAATCGTATCAGCCACAGAGGCTTTGGTCAGACCGGCAATGCAAATCAGGTCACCGGCGGCCACTTCATCGACCGGCACGCGTTTGGTGCCTTCAAAGCGCAGCAGCTTGGTCAGCCGCCCGGTCTCGACCTGCGCGCCTTCCAGATTAATCGCTTTCACCGCTTCATTGACCTTGGCCGTGCCTTGCAAGACGCGGCCGGTCAGGCAGCGACCAATATAGGGGTCGCTGTCCAAAAGCGTGGCCAGCATGGCAAACGGCTTGTCCGGCTCGACCATGGGCGGCGGCACATGGGCCAGCACCAAATCGAGCAGCGGATGAAGATTGTCGCGCGGCGCATCCAGCTCGGCGGCGCACCAGCCATCCCGGCCGGAAGCATACATGATGGGGAAGTCCAATTGTTCCGAACTGGCATCCAGCGAGACGAACAAGTCGAACACTTCGTCAATCACTTCATCGGGGCGCCCGTCCGGCCGGTCGACCTTATTGATGACGACGATGGGGCGCAGGCCCTGCGCCAATGCCTTGCCGAGCACAAATTTGGTTTGCGGCATCGGCCCTTCCGCTGCATCGGTCAGCAGGATAACGCCATCCGCCATATGCAAAACGCGTTCCACCTCGCCGCCAAAATCGGCGTGGCCCGGCGTATCAATAATATTGATGCGGATGTCGTTCCACGTAATCGAGGTGGGCTTGGCCAAAATCGTGATGCCGCGCTCTTTTTCCAAATCGCCGCTATCCATTACCCGCTCATCAACCGCCTGGTTGTCACGGAACAGACCGGTCTGTTTCATCAGCTGGTCAATCAGCGTGGTTTTGCCATGGTCAACGTGAGCGATGATGGCAATATTGCGCAAGCCTTCGGCGGCGGTCAGGGACATGGGAGAAACCTTTCAAAAACACTTGTCGGCTTCTATCGTGTCTGGCCGCCGGATGAAAGCGTTAATTGTGCGCCGCTGATAGGGTAGAATGAATGCCTTTCGGCTTATTTCTCTACTTATTCTTCAATAGCGCCGCCGGCTTCCACCCACTCGTCAAAGCCGCCAATATTGATGACGTTTTCAAAGCCCATATCCTTCATGGTTTTGCCGGCCAAGGCGGCCATGCCACCGGCGCCGCAAATCAGATAGAAAGTCTTCGACTTGTCGAAGAGCGGGTTGAACATCGGGCTTTCTTCATCGGCGACGAATTCAAACAGGCCGCGCGGCACGTGATGACCGCCTTTAATAATACCGCTATCGGCAATCATATTGGCGTCGCGCACATCGATAAACACAGCATCGGCATCACCGTGGTGGGATACCGCTTCCGGGCCGCTAATGCGCGGCACGACGGCATTGGCTTCTTGCATATAATCCATCATTTTTTTCATCGGTCTTATCCTCATCATGGTGACACTTGGTTTCTGAGCGCAGTTTGCCACAAACTTGTGCCGCCGTCAGAAAAACCATGGAGCTTCATGCCTGCGGCGGCCCATTTTGCCTGCGGCGCCCAATTCTGCCTGCGGCGCAAAGTCTCTGCCGTATAGGCCATCGGCTCTTTACAAGCGGCGCGCCGTGTCTATCGTAGATGCAAAGTTTAGGGAGAGACAAATGGCCGAGATTGATCAAAAAGACCTCGATGCATTTACCGAGCAAGCACAAGCCTGGTTTACGGAAAACGCCCCGGGTGAGCAGGATTTCATGCTGCCGCTTACCTTTATGGAAGTCGGCACGGATGCGCAGTTTAACTTCCTGCGTGAGTGGCAAAACAAGGTTTACGAAGCCGGTTATTTGGGTGCGCATTGGCCGAAAGAATATGGCGGCGGCGGCCTGCCAAAGGCCTATCAAGATGCCGCAAGCCGCATCATGTCTGCCATGCAAACACCGATTATGCTCAATGCCATCGGCCTTAATTGGACCGGCCCTTTGCTGCTCGACCGTGGCTCGGAAGAAGAAAAGCAACGCTATATTAAAAGCATTTTGTCGGCTGAGCATATTTGGTGCCAAGGTTTTTCTGAGCCCGATAACGGCTCTGATTTGGGCAATGCGCAAACCCGCGCCGTGCGCGAGGGCGATGAATACGTCATTAACGGCTCTAAAATTTGGACCACGCAAGGCAATTATGCCGATTATATGATCCTGCTGGCCCGCACCAATCCGGAAGCGGAGAGCAAATATAAGGGCTTGAGTTTCTTCCTATCGCCAATGAAGGGCGCCGGCATTGAAACAGTGCCAATCCGTAAATTGACCGGCGAATATGGTTTCACACAAACCTTCTTTACCGATGCCCGTATTCCGGCCGATTGCCTGATGGGCGCGGAAGGCGAGGGCTGGTTGATTGCCATGCAAACGTTGGAATATGAGCGCGGTGCGCGTTCCGGTCAGGCCGGTGGCCATGTGATGATGGTCGCCGACCCGAACGATATTATCCGTCTGGCGCGTGAAGCGCAGCTCAATGGCAAACCGGCCATTGAAGATGAAGTGGTGCGCCAAGAATTGGTTGAACTGATGAGTGAAGCCCGCGCCTTGGGTCTGGCCTCGCGGCGCGACAAGCTGGCTCCTTTGACGCAAGACCGACCAATGTCGCTGGCTTTGGGTGGTAAGCTGGCCAGCACTGATTTTTATCAGCGGCTCAACCAGTTTGCCATCAGCCTGCAAGGCACACGCGGTGCTTATTATGTCGGCGATGACAGCGCCCATGATAATGGTGTTTGGCAGCGCGGCTATTTGAACAGCTTCTCCGCCACCATTGGCGGCGGCACATCGCAAATTCAACGCAATATTATTGGCGAGCATGTTTTGGGTCTGCCGAAAGGCTAATCCCGACATGGGAGGAGAATATCATGTCATCCATGTTTGAAACTGCCGGCAACACGCCGCGCATTGGGCTGAGCGAAGAGCAAGCGCAACTGATTGATATCGCCGCTGCCTTTTGCCGCGACAAATCACCAATCGATAAAGTGCGCGCTTTAATAAGCGATGAGACCGGATATGACCCGGCCATATGGACCGAAATGGTCGAGCTGGGCTGGACCGGCATTGGCGTGCCGGAGGAATTTGGCGGCATTGGTCTGGGGCTCGGCGAAGTGGTGCCGCTGGTGGAATATATGGGCCGCCACATGTTGGCCTCGCCCTATGTGCCGACCGTGCTGGCAACGCAAACCGTTTTGAAGGGTGGCACAGAAACGCAAAAGCAAGACGTGCTGCCGAAATTGGTCAGCGGCGCCACTGCCACTGTGGCGCTGTGCGAAGACCACGCCGATTGGGATTTGGCCAATATCACCTGCCGGGCAGAAAAACGCGGCGATGATTTTCTGCTCAGCGGACAAAAATATCTGGTTGCTTATGCGGCCGGTGCGGCGGTGGTCATTGTCAGCGTGCTGCTGGACGATAAACCGGCGCTGCTGCTGCTTGACGGCGCGCTGCTGCAAGACCGGCTGAGCCGCGAAACCATTATTGATGAAACGCAGCGCAGCTATAAGCTTGATTTGACCGGTCTGAGCGTGCCGCAAAGCACGCTGATGGACGCGGCGCTGATCGATGAGACGCTGGCTCATATTGAAATGGTCGCCTCTTTGTTGCTGGCCGCCGATATGTGTGGCGGCGCTTATGGCTGTGTCGAATACACGCTGGATTATCTGAAAACCCGCAAGCAATTCGGCAAGCTTATCGGCAGCTACCAATCTTTGAAGCATACAATGGTCGATGCGCATCAAGCCTATGAGCGGGCTCGCTCGCACCTTTACTCAGCCGCCTTTTTGTTCGGTCAACAGGGCGAGGGCGAAGTGGCGGTGCGAATGGCCAAGTCGGAGGCCGGTGAGGCGTTAAGTTTTGCCGCCGACCGGTCCATTCAGTTCCATGGTGGTTTCGGCTTTACCTATGATTGCGACGCGCAGCTTTATCGCCGCCGCGCCATTATGGGTTGTGCGCTGCATGGCGATGCGCGCTATCACCGGCGCAAGCTGGCCGATCTGATGTTCTAAAGGCTAGAACGAAAAGCGACGAATATAATGGATGTGCAGACCCGGCACGGCGAGACGGCCACGGCGGTCAATATCTTGTCGCTTGAAATCCGTCCAAGCCAGACCAGTGCCGCAATGATAGCGGCGGCGATAGCCGTCATAGCATGGCCGCTCGGACACGGCGCCACCGGCGACCAGCAAATTATCAGCCCGCACGGTTAAAACACTGAGCCGGTTCAGGCTGATGGCGGCCCCAAAGCCGATACTGGCCAAAGGAGCAGCGGCGTAAAGTTTGGATTGATAACCGGCATCGACCGAGATGGGCAGCAGCCAGCTCACGGCCTGCTGAGGCTGCAGCATCAGCAGCGCGGTAGCTGAAAACTCCGGATTCTCCGATTGATAAAACTCGCTGGCATTATAGTCGCGGCCATTCAGCCCACGAAATTTACCGCTCCATACTTTCGAGCCCAAATGCTCGCTTTGTGCCTTTAGGCTGACCAGCGTGATGTCCTCGGCCTGCGCCTGCGAAGCCGGAACAAAGGCAATGGCCAGCCATAGGGCCGCTGAAAGCACTAAGGCGGAAAGACGGTTTGGCTGTTTCATCATCTCACCCCGCATCATTCTGCACTGAACATGCCCTGCGGGCTTAATGCGTTGCTGAGGTCAAGCTTGCCCTTGCCGTAAATCGGGTCAGGTCCGGCTGCCCCCATATCGGTGGCGGTATTGAGCAGCAGGCTTTTCAATTCTTGTCCGTCGAGCAGCGGAAATTTCTGTCGCACCAAAGCAGCTGCGCCGGCGACACGCGGCGCGGCAAAAGAGGTGCCGGCTGCATCGCCCGGCGACAGCACATCGTCATGGGCGACCATAAAGTCGTTCGCCATATCCCCGGCCGAATGGCTGTAGCCGGCCAAAGCCGTGCCGGCATCATTCAATGAGCCGACCCACATCACTGCGTCTTTGTCTTCATCGCCATTTTGCCGTTGCTGATACAAAACGGCGGCGCCGAATGTGCAAGCTTGAATGCGTTTATCAGGGCAGTAATTGCCGCTATTACCGGCTGCGAAAATGAACAGCATGTCTTCATCATAAGTGGCGCTGCCGGTGATTTGGTAGCCGCTGGATATAGCCGAGGCGACCTCGGCATCGAAATTGGTGTTTTCTTCGCCGGTATTGTGATTATACCGCGCGCGGCCGAAGGAATTATTGACGATGAAATATTCATCGGCGTTAAAGGCAACCCAGGCGGCGTTAATGTCGTCCGTATACAGTGTTGAATTGCGCATATTCAGCGTTGCTTCCGGTGCCACACTGTTGACCACCAGCGATACTTTCTCGCCATGGTCATCAATCATGCCGTCATCCCAGTCGAACAAGTCCAACACGGCGACTTTCACGCCTTTGCCGGTCCAGCCATCATCCCATTGCGAGGTGGCGCCGGTATCGGTACTGGCAATCGGCACATCGCCGGTGTTCAACGCTTCATGGGCAGCAATCAGGCTGGCATGAGAGCCAAAAGCCAGTGAGCTTTTGTCGCCAAGAAACAGGCTGCTGATAGCCGCGCTGCGGGTTGATGGCGTGCCGACCTCATATTGCGCGCCATATTCGTCGCAATAAAGCGAACAACCATTGGAGCCGGACCCGCCACCGCTATCGCCCCCGGAGCTGACGGTTTCCAGATCAACATCTTCAGAAAATTTGGCGCACGCGGTCAGCACCGGCAATAAGCAGGCGATAACAAGCAGGCGCGGAAGCAGGGTCCGCGTCAGCCCGGGCCAAAAGTGAGTCTTTACGCTACGCAACATACATACTCGTTTAACGCTGCATTATCCCCCGATTTGACCGCCAACAGCAAGGCCTAGCGCTGCGAAACATTGTCTCTTTCCGGCTGGTGTGGCAGGCTGGCCCAAATCGCACATAAGGGAGAGATGTGATGAGCAAGACCGTAGATTTTATTTTCGATTTCGCCAGCCCCAATGCCTATTTGGTGCATAAGGTGGTACCGCAAATCGAGGCGCGCACCGGCGCAACCTTTAATTATATTCCGTGCTTGCTGGGTGGCATTTTTAAGCTGACCGGCAACCAAGCGCCGATGATTGCTTTCGGTAATATCAAAAATAAAATGGAATATGACATGCTGGAAACCAGCCGCTTTATCGAGCGCTATGGCATTACCGATTTCAAAATGAATTCAAACTTCCCGATCATCACGCTGATGCTGATGCGCGGCGCCATGGTGGCCGAGCGTGACGGCTTTTTGCCCGATTACATCGAAGCCATGCTGAAGGGCATGTGGGAACAGGATTTGAAGCTGGACGACCCTGAGGTGTTGCACAAGGCTTATGCCGATGCCGGTTTTGACGCCGATAAAATCATGGCCGATATGGGCAGCGAGCCGATTAAGGCGCGGCTGATGGAAACCACTGCCGCTGCCGTTGAGCGCGGTGCCTTCGGCATCCCGACCTTTTTTGTCGGCGACGAAATGTTCTTCGGCAAAGAGCGTCTCGACCAGCTGGAAGCCATGCTCTAGCGCCCATGCGCGTCTAGCTCCGTTAGGCGGGGCTAGACCAGCGGCACGCCCTCAAGCGTGATGCGATGCATTTCGCGCCGTGCGCCATGATAATCATTCAGCGCATAGTGCCAGGTGCAACGATTGTCCCAAATCGCGATGGAGCCGGCCGCCCATTTGAAACGGGTGGTGTGCTCCATCAGCGTTGCGTGGTTGTATAGATAATCCAAAAGCGGCTTGCTTTCAGCCGCCGTCCATCCCTCAAAATGCAGGGTAAAGGCGGGGTTGACGTAAAGCGCTTTGCGGCCGCTTTCAGGGTGGGTGATGATGACCGGGTGTACGGCGTCTTGTGTCGCTTGGTCGGCATTTTCCAACACATCGTCAAGCTCGGCCCGATACGCTGATTGATCGCCGAAAATATGGCGGCTGGAATGCACGGCATTCATCCCCTCCAAGGTTTTCTTCAGCCCCGGTGACAAGCTGTCATAAGCCTTATACATGCAGGCAAACAGCGTATCGCCGCCAACTGGCGGGGTTTCGCGGGCCAGCAGGATAGACCCCATAGCCGGAATCTGGTCATAGCTGTGGTCCGTGTGCCAGCCGCCGCCAATATTGGCCTTCTGGTCTTTCTCTTTGGTCACAGCAGCGATTTTTTCATAACCCGCCACTTTCGGGAAAAACCGGTTCACATTGATATCGCCCCATTTTTCGGCAAATTCGATATGCTGCTCCGGCGTGATATTTTGGTCGCGGATGAACACTAGACCATTATCGATAAAGGCCCGTTTGACGGCGTCAAACTCGCCATCGCTCAGCCCTTGGCTCAAATCAATATCGGCCAGCTCGACGCCGACGCCACCTGAAATATCACGAATTTCCATTGTGCTGTGTCCCTCCCAAAAATTAGACAAAGCTTAGACCCGAAATCGCCATTTGGGCAAGCCCCCGCGACGCGGTTGAAAAGCCCAGAAAAGCGCCCTCTGTGGTAATTTTGTGGTGCGAATTATGGTAAAACAGAGCAGTGGCGGGTGATTCGTTTTTCCGGCCGCGGGTTGTTGAGACATGCGTCATGAGTAAACATGAGTAAAGCGGAAGCCTTTCTTGCTGGAGCGGTGCAAATTGCCGGTCCTCTGACGCGTGTGCAGGAACGCATTGTCGCCGTCAAACTGCATCCCGACGCTATCTCGGTGGCGCAATTGCACCCCTCTATGGATGAGTGGCAAATGGACCGGCTGGTCAGCTGGGCATTGGACCGCAATATTGGTCGCGAGCCGGTGCAGGAAAACTATCCCTATCTGGCCAATGAAATTTCTGCCGCCGCTGATGAGGCGGGCGTCGATGGGGTGGATGCCGGGATTTCCATTCCCGCCTCCTTGTTTGATACGCGCACTGTCACCCTGCCTTATATGCTGGAAGAGGATTTGGCCGAGGAAGCCGAAGAGCCGGAATTTTGGGAAGAGTTTGACCCTGAGCTGACCAATTTGATGGGTCGCGTGCTGCGCTATCAAATCCTCTATAGCAGTGAAGCGGAAGACAAAACTGTTGTGCTCGTCTCGTCCATTTCGGTCGGTGATTTGGAGCGCTATCGCGGGCTGCTGCTGGATGCCAATTTGCTGCCGGTGGTGCTGGAGAATGAAGTATTCTCGCTGATTAACGGAATTTATGCCCGCATGAGCACGGATGATCGGTTCAAGCCGTTTGTCATCATTCATTTGTGCCCGGGCAATAATTTGGTGGTGGCGCATAATCGCGGCCGCGTGATGACGCATAAAATCAACATCTCCGATTTTGACGAAGCGCTTTTGTCAGAATTGCAGGGGGTTGATGAGATGGCCGGTGACTTCTGGGAAGAAGTGGCCATTCGGGTCAGCGAGCAGGTCAAGCAAGCTATTGCCTTTGTTGTTGAGACTTATGATTTTCCAAATCCCGACAAAGCGTTTCTGGTGTCGGAATATAAGGAAATCGATAATTTCTCGGCGCTGCTTTATGAGCGTCTCGGCACCACACGGGTGGTTGTTTATGACGCGATGGAAGATGTCGACGTGCCGAATGAGCACGCCAAATATGTCGATTACTTCGACAATCCGTCGGTCTTCACCACGGTTATTGGGCTGGCCACCCAGACGCTGAATATTGAGGGCAAAAGCGAAGGTGATCAGCATCAAAGGCTAATCTCAATGAACTTCCTTGAGGATGTTGTGCGCATCCGCTTCAACCGGCAATTGGCGGCACTCAATCGTATCCTCACTGTGGCGATTATCGGCGTGGTGTTGTTTTCCGGCAGTGTGCTGGGGGTCAATACGGTGCCGGCCTATCTGGAAACACGCGAGGCCTCAAAACAATTCAATAAGGCAGAAAGCGATGCGCAGACGCAAAACCTGCGCCGCCAAGCCAATGAGAAAAAGCTCAAAGAAGCCAATGCCATCATCATCGCCGTGCAGGAAAATGCCGTACAAAGCGGCCATGCCAAATTCCTCAAGGAATTGCCGAATATGATTCCGGTCGGCGCCGAGTTGGAGCGTATTGAGATTAATGAACACGAAGGGGTGCGGATTTTCGGGCTGGCCACCTCCAATAAGCAGATCAATGATATAAAAAAAATGCTGCGCGAAAAGCGCTTTCTGCGCCGTGACCCCAATGTTGAGACCGCCAAGATTGGTGATTATTGGAGTTTCACCATGCGCATGAAATTGGTGAGGCCGGAATAATGTCGCAAACGACCGATCCGAAATCACCACCCAGCACGGCCTCTTTGTCGCCGGAAGCGCGCGCCTTGCTGGCTGAGATTAATGGCGGCTCCTTGCCGCAAATGGCGGCGCTGACCGCTGATGCGGTTGCCGTGCCGTCTGCTGCCAAAACCGGGCAGGGCGGCATTTTATTGTCGCCGCAGCCCGACCGACACGCCGCTGCCTTTGCCGAATTGCTGGACCATATTGAAGATCAAGACGGGCAAATGCATGTCGATGAGCGCGCCGCCTTGGCGGCTGCTGCCAAATATCGCCGCGAGAAGCAGGCCCCGCCTACCCCGAATGATATGGCGGATATGGCTGACGGGCTGTCCGATGGGGCAGATGATGCGGCGATGGATGATGTGCGTATCGAGGTGATGCCCGATGGCGATGCCGATGCAGATGATTTCAATGCCGATTTTGATGCTGATTTCGACGATGACGCTTTCGATGATGACGCGTTTGACGATGCCGATTTCGACCTCGATGAGGATGAAGGCAAAGGCGGCTTTTTTGCCCGCTTCACATCAAAGGGCGGCGGTGCGGTCAAGCGGCTAATCGGTTTCAAAGATGCCTCTTCGGCCTATGACGCGCAATCCGGCTCTTCACTTTTGCCGTTTACGATTATTCGCGCCGTGGTTCTGGTTCTGGTGGCGGCCGTGCCGCCATTGGTCAATCTCATCGTTATTCAGCCGCAAATCTCCGACAATAATCGCAAGCTGACGCAAATCCGCAGTTTTGAGGCGAAGAGCACAGAAGATAAAAAAATCGCCGATGAATTGGCCTTGAAAATTGCCCGCTCGCAAAAAGCTGCCAAGCGGCGCATCGCCACGCTGATGCCTGATGCTGAAGCGCAAACCCTCATCAATCGCTATTTGGAGGCGATGCAGCAATTTGAGGTCGATTTGCTGGCCTATAAGGTGACCACCAAGCCGGAGCGCAAAGTAATTGCCGGCCGGCAAGTGCAGGAAGCCACCGTCTTGCAGTTGGACTTAATCAGCCGTTACGATATTTACGTCGACATCAGAAAAATTTTTGTTGAACAGGCGAATAATATTATTGTTTTGGACGAAGTGTTTGAAACACAGCCCGACAGCCTGAAGTTGAAAATCAAGGCTGAGTTCATGCTGCCGACCTTCCGTGGCTTTGATACGGAATTGGATGCGGCAAAACCGAAGGAAGAGGAGGGCAAAAAATAATGTTGCGTTTTGTCCCTATCCTCATGGCGGCGATGGTGCCCTTGGCGGCTGCCGCGCAAGAAGCCGAGAAAAAACCGCAAGAGCCAGCAGCGGCGCAGGCTGAAGCGGCGGCCCCGGTCGCTGCTGCGCCGGAAGTCACAAGCGTGCCGAGCGGCGGACCGGTGACGCCGAAGGAGGCGCCGCAAGTCGCCAATATCGATTTCTCCGAAGAGGATTTGCAAGATCCGTTTGTCCGCGGTCTGAAACGTTTGGATGAAAAAATTCGCCTGCAAATCGAGGCGCAAGAGGCGGCTCGCAAAGCGCTGGAGATGCAGGAAGAAGTCAAACGCCTGCAGCAAGAAGCCATCAAAATCCAGGAAGAAGCGAAACGCAAAGCGGCGCTGCGGGCGCAAGGCGTTGATGTGGAAGAAAAGATTATCGCCGAAGAAGAGGTGGTGATACCGGCGCCGATTTCAGACCCGGATTTCTTCACGGCCTTTGCAGCGCAAAAATATCGCCTTGATGGCATGGTGTTGTCGCGCCCTGCCGACCAGCCGGTCATCCACATTTACGAAGAAAAAATCAAACAAAAGCAAAGCGCCCTGTTTTGGTCGGGTCGCGAGCGGCGTTGGGTTTATCAGCGTTTGGCGAAACAGAAGCTGGATGAAATTGCCGCCATGTTGGTGATGAAAAAGGCTGACCTATTGGCCATTAACGGTGTGGCGCGCGAAGAGCAATTGCGCGACCCGCTGCGCTTTTATGTGTCGCCGCGCGATAACGGCCCGCTTATTCATATTGTGCAGCGTGGCGACAGCCTGTCGAAATTGGCCAAGGCTTATGAAACCGATGCGGCGCGTTTGCGGGTGCGCAATCGGCTTGACGATCAAGCGCGACTGACCATTGGCCAGCGCTTTTTGGTGCGCGAGAAAACCATTACCGAAAAGCTGGCCCGCATGGCGGTGCCCCAGCCCACCGAAGAAGACGCCAATAAGCTTGCCATGGCGCGCCAACCCTATGCGCGGCTTGGCCAATATAGCGAAAAATCGACGGCCATGCGCAGCGCCCGCGAATTTTATCGCAATTACATAGATTATATGGACAGCGATATTATTCTCCGGCGCGAGCGCGATGAAGCGCAGAAAAACATGCCCTTTTTCAATATGGATATTGGGCCGCTGCGCTCGAAAAAACATGCTGAGGCTTATTGCGCCCTGTTTCGGCAAGACGATATGCCGTGCTTGGTGGTTGAGCGCGTGCCGGGGCCGGAGCGGGTGCGTAATTTCGACAGCCAAGCCATCATCTCGGTCAGCCCGTATGTTTATTATGATGGCGATGACAAGCTGGATAGCGGCGTCACCGACATGGATCGGTTGACCAAGCTGGAATATTTTCTGGTTGAAGGGCAATCGCTTGGCAATGCCGAAGGGGTGATTGCCAAAATTACCGATGATCGCATCATGCTGACCGATGTGAACGGCTATTTGCTGACCTTGCCGCTGAACAAAGTGCCGGAAATTGACCCGATTGAGAAAGAAAAGCGCGAGGCGGCCGCCCGCCAAGAGGCCTTGAACCAAGCCGCCGCTGCCGCCGGTGGAGCGGCCGGTGCCGTGGGTAATGCTGAAGTAGCGGTGCCTTCAGTAGAGAATACCGGTGTCGCGCAAAGGCTGAAAGAAAAGGAAGCCGAACGTCGCGAAGGCTCGGGCGGTTTCATTAAAAGTCTTGCAGCCAAGCCTGAGAAATTGGACAAATAATCAGCTTGGCGTTTAGGAGCATGTACAGCGTGCAGGTTTGAGTAGATGATTGAATACACCAAAGATGTTGCTGACCGCGTATTGCGCATTTTGCAGGCCAGTGGTCAGGTCGATCAGGAAAAAATGAAAGAAGTCATGGTCGAGGCCGAGTCGCGTTCGGGCCGCGCCTTGGCTTTGGTCATGAAAGAGCTGGTCGATGAAGAATTGGTGATGACGGTGCTGTCGCGCGCTTATGCGCTGCGGCGCAAAAATTTGGCACCGGAAGATGTCAATGTCGATGCGGTTACCAGCATTCCGAAAAAAATGATCCTCGATGAGCATATTTTGCCTTTCGCCCGCGAAGGGCGGTTTTTGCGCGTCGGCACGGTAGACCCGACCAAAGCGACGCTGGCCAACCAAATCAAGGCCATCAGTAACCAAAATGTTGAGTTTTTCCTCATCAAGCCAAGCGATTTTGAAGCCTGTATGGCCACTGATGCGGTGCAAGAGGCTGTGGTCGGAAAAGAAGAGGAAAAAGCGCCTGAAGCGGCCCCGGCGCCGGTCAAGAAAGTGCGCAAGCGCTCGGCCTATGATTTGGATGATGCCGGCTTGGTGATTAAATTCGTCGATGATATTTTGCAGCACTCCATCGATACCGATACCTCGGATATTCACGTTGAGCCGTATCGTGAGACGGCGCGCATTCGCTTTCGCATTAACGGCGTGTTGGAAGCGCAGGACCAGTTCTCAGAATATTTGTTCCATAATTACCTTGCTGTGGTGACGCGTTTCAAAATTCTCGCCGATTGCGATATTTCCGAAAAGCGCCTGCCGCAGGATGGGGCGATTACTTTCCGCACCAATGATGGCGAGGATGTCGATACCCGCTTTAATGTGCTGCCGGGCAAAAATGGCGAGCGGATTTGTATTCGCCTGCTGAAAGGTGACCCGTCTTTGTCGATCGACAAAATCGGCTTTAAGGATGCTGACCTGCAAAAACTTATTGAGGCGATTACCGCGCCGCAGGGCATGGTGCTGGTTACCGGCCCGACCGGTTCGGGCAAAACCACCACGCTATATGGTGCGCTGCAATATATTAACGACCCCGGCACCAATATTATGACGGCTGAGGATCCGGTGGAATATTACCTCGAAGGTCTGGGGCAAACCCAGGCCAATGAGAAGATTGGCCTGAGCTTCTCGGCCATTCTGCGGGCTTTCCTGCGGCAGGACCCGGAGGTCATTCTGGTCGGTGAGATTCGCGATCAAGAAACCGTTGAGATTGCCGTGAAAGCGGCGTTGACCGGACATCTTCTGTTGTCGACCCTGCATACCAATGACGCCATTGCGACGATTTCGCGGCTGCTCAATATGGGCGTGCCGAGCTTTATGATTTCAGCTGCCCTGTCTCTGGTGGTGGCGCAACGTTTGGCGCGGAGAAATTGCCAAAACTGTTTGGTGCCCGATGAGGGTGCGACCCCCGAAGCGTTGAAATATATCGGCTTCACCGAAGAAGAATTGCAAACCTTCCAGCCACGTAAAGGCGGCGGTTGCGCGGCGTGCGAGGGCAGCGGCTATAAGGGCCGGCAAGGCATTTACGAAGTGCTGCGCGTGACCCCGCAAGTGGAAGAAGCGATTTTGAAACAAGCCCAAGCGCCGGAGATTTTGGAAGCGGCGCGTTATGACAATTTCTTGACCATGCAAGAGGTTGGCCGCGACTATGTGAAAGAGGGCATTTTGTGCCTCGAAGAGTTTACAAGGGTGCTGGTCGTCAGCTAATTATAAGCCATGCCACATTTTGCGTATGCCGGTGTTCAAGGCGGCAAGAAAGTAAAAGGAAAAGTTGAGGCCCCCAGTTTGGCGCGGGCCCGTTCAGCTTTGCGGCAACAGCGCATCCGCATCAAAAACATCAAAGAAGAAAAAGAAAAGAAAAAAGGTGCGCTGGATATTGAGATTACCTGGGGCCCGTTTGGCAGCATTCCCAGTAAAGAAATTCTCATGTTTACCAAAAAACTGTCGACCATGATCCGCGCCGGTCTGCCCATTCTCGACAGTTTGATTATGGTGTCGGGACAAACCAAAAACCCGAATATGAAGCGCACGACGCAAGAAATGATTGCCATGCTCAATGATGGTAAACCGCTTTCTGAGGCGTTTGCCGCGCAGTCGCGCCATTTTGACAATGTTTATCTGAATATGATTCAAGCCGGTGAGGTATCCGGTATGTTGGATAAGTTCATCGATAAGCTGGTGGAAATTCTCGAAAAACAGGCGAAGATCAAATCCGGCATTAAATCGGCCATGTTTTACCCGATTACCTTGATTACCGTATCGCTGGGCATTTCGCTGTTTATGCTGACCAATGTGGTGCCGACCTTCCAGGAAATGTATGAAGGCATGGGCATTGCCCTGCCGGGGCCGACGCAAGCGATTGTCGATGCCAGTGAATGGATTGCCGATATGCGTAATGTCGGCGGCGTGCTGGGCACGGTGTTCGGCATTATCTTTTTCCATCGCACCATGTGTAAATACGTCAAACCCTATTTGGTGGCGTGGCACGGCCTGCAGCTCAAGCTTCCGCTATTTGGCGGCATTATCATGATGGCGGTGGTGGCCCGTTCATCGCTGCTGATGGCCAATTTGTTTGCCGCCGGGGTGAGCGTGTTGGAGACCTTGACCGTGGCCTCCACGGTGACCACCAATCAACTGTTTTTGAAAGCTTTTGACCGCGTTAAACGCGATGTCATGACCGGTGCCGAATTGTCGACCCTGTTTGGCAAAGAAAAAGTCTTCCCGACCGAACTGTCGCAATTGATCGCGGTGGGCGAGCGGACCGGTAATATGGAAGAAATGCTCAATTCGATCGCCAGCTATTATGAAGAAGAATTCGACGCGCTGGTTGAAGGTCTGTCGACGGTTATCGAGCCAATTATGATTGTGTTTGTCGGTGGGCTTATCGGTATGATGGTTGTGGCGCTGTATCTGCCCATCTTCTCCGCCGGTGACTTGGCGGGCGGTTAAAAAATCACGCCGGGTCGAGCGGTTCGCCTTCGCCGCACCAATCATCCTCAAAGGTTTTCGGCCAGCTGGTGCCGGTATCGGTGTCATCGCTGACAATGGCCGGTTGCGGTGCCTTGCGGCGACACAGCCCTTCCGGTGTGCGGGTCGGCCGCGATATCATATGCGCATCCCAATAGCGGCAATGCCGACAATGCACAATCGGCGTCGGCGCGGTGGGGGCGGTGAAACTCGGATCTTCCATGACAGCAAACTGGGTGATGGGGTAAAAAAAAGCAAGAATCTTTATGTATTTTGCGTTTTAAGCCTATATGGTTTGCACACAAAGCTATGGAGTTGCGTATGAGTGCGGCAGAGCAAAATCCGGCGGCGGCCGGCGCTGATTTGAGCCAATTGGCCGATGTGGTTGAAGCGGTTTTGGTTTCGGTGCGCGATAAGCGGCCGCAAGTGCGGCTTGCCTTGGCGGCCATGTTGTCCGGCGGCCATGTGTTGATTGAAGATGCGCCGGGCATGGGCAAAACCAGTCTGGCCCGCGCGCTGGGCTATCATTTGCAGCTCGATTGGAGCCGCCTACAATGCACCAATGACACCACCCCGTCTGACATTGTTGGGGTCAATATGTTTGACCCGAAAAGCGGCGATTTCGCTTTTCGTCAAGGGCCGGTTTTCACCCAGCTTTTGCTGGCCGATGAGTTGAACCGGGCGCCGTCAAAAAGCCAATCCGCTTTGCTGGAAGCCATGGCCGAGCGGCAAGTCACGGTGGACGGCACCAGCTATCAATTGCCCGACCCGTTTATCGTTATTGCGACACAAAACCCGACCGAGCAAATTGGCGTGTCGCCATTGCCGGAATCGCAGCTCGACCGTTTCGCGCTGTCCTTCAGTCTTGGCCTGCCTTCGGCTGATGTTGAGGCTGATATTTTGCGCGCTGCGCAATCCGGCACGGAGCAATTTGAGCACGGCACGCCGGTGCTGGCGGCCGGGGCGTTTAACGGGCTGTGCGCCAAATGCCATGAGATTGCGTTCTCTGACCCGATTATTGCCTATGTGCAACAATTGGCCAGCCAATTGCGCGCCGCCAGCCTGCCCAATTTATCGGTGCGGGCGCTGATTCAAATCAAAGGTCTGGCGCAAGCCCATGCGATGATTGAGGGGCGGGACTATTGCCTGCCGGAAGATGTGCAGGCGATATTCGTGCCCGCTTTGCAGCATCGCCTTGGTCCGGTCACCGGTGCTTCGGCCGCCATGCTCAGCGATATTGTTCAGGCGGTGGCCGCCCCGTAAATGAGACATGAGTGAGACATGAGCCGGAAATGAGTGAAACAGCCGACAAGCTGACCCCAAGCCGCGCCGCACGGCTGACCGTGTCGGAGCGTTTTTCGCGCTTTTTGGCGCAACGGCGCAAGCGGCATTGGACGCAAGGGGCATGGCAAATCCGGCAAAGTCATATTTTCATCGTGCCAAATCGCTTCGGTGTTTATGCCGGTTTTCTGGTGCTGGCCAGTTTTGCCATGGGCTATAAGGTGCAAAATAATTTCATCCTGCTGGGGGTGATATTCCTGTTTTTGGTGTTCATGTTGTCGCTGATTGCCAGCGTGCGGAATTTGCAAGGGCTGGTTATCGAGGCCGATATTGACCCCTATTATTACGCCGGGGAGCGGCAGCACATTCAGCTGCGTTTCAAAAAAGCGCAACCGGCTTTCAATGTGACACTGACCGGCCCGTTTGGCGAGATGCCGATTGATTTATCGAACGGTGCGGCCAGCCTGCTGGTGCCGGTGGCGGCGCAGCCGCGTGGCGTGCATAAATTGCCCGCTTTGAAAGTGCAAACCCTGTTTCCGTTCGGCATTGCGCGGGCCTGGAGTTGGCTGACCCCGCCCGGTGAGTTGGTGGTAGCGCCAAAGCCGCGCGAGCAATCCGTGGCGCATTATCCGCGGGGTAACCCGGCCATGGCGCGGGCTGCTGATGAAAAAAAGCAGCAGAATAATTATGCCGATGAGTTGGGTGATCTACGCGACTATCAAGACAGCGACCCACCGGCGCGCATTGACTGGAAACGGTTTGCCGCCACCCGCGAAACCATGGTGCGCGAACACGGGTTGGACGCGCAAGGCGAAATGATTTTGCGCCAACCCAGCGGGACCTTGGAAGACGGGCTGTGTTATTTATCCGGCGGCCTGCGGGTGGCTGAACGGCTGGGCGCGCCGGCCCGCATGACGCTGAATGGCGCCGATTACCAAGTTTACGACAAGGCAGCACGGGAGCAGGCATATTATGCGTTGGCGCGGGCGCAATAGGGGCGCTTCTTTATCGGCTGTTTGGTCAGCCAGTTTGCCGGGCAGTCCGCATGGGCAAATGACCGCGCTCTTGCTCTATGCCGGTGCGCTGCCGGTGGCGGCCACGCTGTGCCTGATGATCGATTGGCGCGCTTTCATTGTCTATACATTTATGTGGCTGTTCGGGCTGATGCCGCGTGGCTGGAAACGGACCGGGCTTTTGCTGCTGGCCATCCCGCTGGTGATGTATGGTTTGGCGCAATTGGTGCGGCCGCCACAAGCGCCCTATTTTATGCTGCTGGTATTGGTGCTGTCGGCAGCCGAACAAGTGCAGGATGATGGTCGCCCCGGCGCGTTCAATCTGATTGGCGTTATATTTCCGGCGCTGTGCGTCATGGTGTTGTCGACCAATGTGTTCATCTTTTTGCTGCTGCTGGTCAGCGTGATTTTTTACACCGGTGTTTACACGCTGCGCATTAATGACATGCCACTATCGGGCCTGCGCATTCGCTTATTGCCGATTGTCGTGGCGCTGAGCGGTTCGCTGTTTTTTGCCATTGCCGCCTTTATTCTGATGCCGCGCATCAACCCCAGTGCCATTCCCGGTTTTCAGCAAGAGCAGGCCTCTTCCGGTGTCGGCGATGAACTGGATATGGGGCGGTTTTCCGATGTGATTTTGAACGGCGAGGATGCGTTTCGCGCTTTCTTACCGGCGCCGCTGCCCCAAAAAGATTTATATTGGCGGGTGCATGTGTTGACGCAGGTACAGGGCTCAAAATGGTTGCGCGCCCCGACGGCTGATATGCAGCGCGGTTTGCCCGCCTTTACCGCCACATTGGGGCCGGTGGCGCGGCCGATCGACGTGACCATTCGCCATGCCGAAGCGGCGCCTGATTGGCACCCGGTTTTGGGCGTACCGATTGAGGCCTCCGTGGATGCCGGATCGCGGCTCAATCCGGAAGGCGAGTTTGTGAAATTGCGCCGTATCTCGGTGCTCGACCAGCAAATCGCCATGCGTTCGGCGCTGGATAATCCGTTTGCGGTTGATTTGGTCAGCCTGCCGCTCTTGAGCGGCCAGCCGCGCCTGACCGCTTGGGCGCAAGAAACCTATGCGCGTCTCGGCTCGCGTGAAGCCTTCGTGCGCGAAGTGCTGACCCGTTTTGCCACGGGCGGTTACGCTTATACGTTGACGCCGCCGCGCTTGGACAGTCCGGATGACCGAAAAATCGACCGGTTCTTTTTTGATACGCTGCGCGGCTATTGCAGCCATTACGCTATGGCGATGGCCGGTGCGCTGCGCGCCGCCGGCATTCCGGCCAATGTGGTGATCGGCTATCATGGTGGCGAGTGGAACAGCTATGGCAATTATTATCGGGTCCGCCAATCAGACGCGCATGCATGGGTTGAAGTTGAAATGGCGCCCGGCCGGTGGCAGCGCTTTGACCCGACGCAAATCGTGCCGGATGCGCAAGCGCAATTCAGCAGTCGGCAGATTGCCGCCACCACGATTGAGCAACAAGAGGGCTGGCGGGGTGAATTGGCCCGCACGCTACAACGCGTCGATGCATTTATTGTGCGGCTGAACAGCGACATTGTTTTGTATGATGAAGAAGCACGGCAGGAATTGCTTGAAGGCACGGTGCTGGGCCGGTTGATTTCGTTCGGCACATTTTGGCTGTTCGGCACGTTGGCCTTTATTGTGCCGATCTTGCTCATTCGCTGGTATATGCGCCGCGACCCATTTGTCCGCCTCGACCAGAGGTTTTTTGCGCTGGCCAAAAAGCATGGGTTGGAGCGACCTTTACATGAGGGACGGATGGATTTCGCTGCGCGGTGGCGGGATATGAAGCCGGATTTGGCGGCACCGATTGAGGCCAGCGCGCAGTTGATTTGCGATATGTTGTTCTCCGGCCAAGCCCGCAGCAAACAAGACTTGACGCGTTTAAGGCGGCAATTGGCCGAGCATTTGCGTGTTATTGCGCGCCACAAGGCGTAAGCCGCACGGGCTAAATTCGGAACGATAAATCCAAGCGATTGCGGCCATTATCATGCCACCAACGCGCTTCTTCCGCGATTTCCATAATGAAATGCGTGCCGAGGCCACCCTCGCGCAGCTCATCCAATTTGCGCGGCTTGACCTTTTCAATGTCAATCAGCGGCGCCGTGTCCACCAGGCTGATATGCAGCAACTCACCTTCAATATAGCCGCTAATGTCGATGCGCCCGGACATATCATCCGGAAAGGCGTGGCGGATGATGTTTTGTGTCGCTTCGTCTACCGCCAAATTGACACTCATGATAATCTCTTGCGCCGGTGTACCGGTCAGCGTGTTTTCAATCTCTCGCCGCAAGCGCCGCAATTCCTGCACTTCATTGATGATGGAAATATTGAACAATAATTTGTCCCCTGCCAAAGCGGGTTCGACAATTGTCGTTTCCGGTTGCGGTACATTTGTAACATGCGGCGGGCAGCCAAGACCCAAAACCGTCAAATCATCCGGCAACACCTCAACCTTGTCGCGCACGATTTGCACCGTGTTCTCGATTTGCATACGCACGGGCAGGTCCATTTGTTGCGCCAAAATATCGGCCAGCTTGGTCGCGCCCAGCATTTGGCCGTTAATTTCCGCTTCGGTTATGCCGTCCGAATAGCAATAGAACCGGCATTGGCTGAGATTATGGCTTTCGACCACAATATCGTCCGGCTCAAAATCGAGAATGCCGAGCGGTTGCAGGCTGGCCTCGACATAATCCATCTGGCCATTGGCGTGCAGCAAAAGCCCCGGCTCATGACCGGCATTGCAGCATTGCATATCCCCACTGACCGGATCGTAATAGCCGATAATGGCAGTGGCGAACATGCCATTGGTGGCGGTTTCCACCAGCTCGGTGTTGACCCGCGCCGCCAATTGGGCGACCCCCGGCGCGTCGCGACTGATGGCGCGGAACAGCGAAATCGTCTTCGACATGACCAGCGCCGCATCCGTGCCCTTACCGGAAACATCAGCCATGCAGAAATATAGCCGGTCACCGCGCATGACATAATCATATAGATCGCCGGAGACGCCTTTTTTGGGAATATTGACGCCGTGAATAAAGTCATATTGCGGCTCAGGAAACAGGCTGGCCTGCACGCGCGAGGCCATACTTAACTCGCGTTTGTAACTGTCGGCTTCCACCATGCGCTGCGTCATTTGTTGATTGGCCAGCGCCAGCGCCGCGCTTTTGCCATAAACCGACACCAGAGCGGCATCATTATCGGTGAAGAAATTGCCGTCCAAACGGTTGATCAATTGCAGTGCGCCAAAGCTTTTGCCATTGCCGGAAACCGGCACACAAATCATTGATTTGGTAACAAAGCCGGTTTTCGCATCCACTGCCCCGGTAAAATCGGCATCTTGCGAAGTGTCGCGGACATAGCGCATCTCATCGCTTTGCGTCACCGCACCGACAATACCGGCCGAGGACGGGATTTCCAGACCGGTAATATCGGTCGGCCCAATACAGGCCTCGCAGCGCAAAATATCCTTATCTTCGTGTAGGTAAAAAAAGCTGGCCGCTTCGGCGCCGATTTGCGCGCGAATATAATCCAAACCCTCATACAGCGTTTGCGATGTGTCGGCGCTTGATGCGAAGGCCGTCATCATCCGGTAAATTATGTCCAGCTGTTGGCTGACGTCCTGCATGGTGAGTCGGTTTAGCCAAAAGTGCCGGGGGTAAAGCCGCCGCCATCGCCGCCGCCATTGCCACCGCCGTCATTGCTGCCGCCGTCATTGCTGCCGCCATCGCTTGCGCTGTTGGGGCTGGGTGCCGCCGGTTGCGCTGCCGGGGCGGCCGGCGCTGGGCTTGGTGCCGGTGCAGCGGCGGGGACCGGTTCCGGTGTCATTTGAATTTCCGCCGGTTGCGCCGCAGGCGCTTCAGCCGGCGTTGGCGCCGGTTCCGGTGGGGCTGCGGCCGGCTCAGGGCTGGGCGCCGGTGTGCTATCCGTGCCGCTCATATCACCGCTGGCAAGAGCTGCGATTAAATCATCATCAGACGAGCCGCCGCCCATCGGGTCGGCTGCGGCAGGCATGTCTTCTTGCTCGTGCACCTGATCTGCGATTTGGCTGTCCTGCGCGCCAACATCAGAAAACACATCGACATCGACCAAATGCGCTTTTCCGGTCATCTCGCCAATCGGCAGGATTTTATCGAGCTTGGCCAATTGCAAAACCCGCATGGCCTCTTCGCTGACCCGGCTGACTGACAGGTTAATGCGCTTCTGTTTACAGCTTTGCATGGCAATCACCAAAATCGACACGCCGGAACTGTCGAGATAGCTGACCTTGGCGGCATCAATATCCAAAGAGGCGGCGTCGCCCAATTGGCTGGCCAATTGCGCCTTAATATCGGGCGTCACTTCCAGGTCAATGTCGCCTGCAAGTGTAAGGACCAAATTTTCACTACGGTCGCGCTTAAATTGAAATGCCATACCAACACCTTTACTTTTGCTTTTATATAGTAGGGCTTTTAGAGAAACACCAATAGAAAAACTGCAAAAGCCTGTTGCCAACAGCCGAATTTTCGAGTTTACTTCGCCTGTTGGGTATCGCGCATTGTGCGCGTCTGTATATAGAGGAGAGTTCCCATGAACATTCGCGCACAAAGCGAAAAAGGCTTCAGCCTTATTGAACTTCTTGTTGTGGTTGCGATTATTGGTGTTCTGGCCGCCGTTGGCGTTGTCGGTTACCAAGGTTACATCGACAGCACCAAAAAATCAGTAACTGACGCGAACGCGAAAGCTGTTCACCAGTGGCTGACCAATACCAAAACCGTTCGCGCTGCTGGCATCGACACCGATCCGTCAGAGTGCAAAGCGACTGAACTGACAACCAGCTCATCAGCCGCCACCGCCGTAGGCTCATCAGGCTGCTTCGGTAAGCTTGGCCTATCAGGTGGTCCGTTCGAGAGCTTTAAAAACCCGTATGAAACAACCCGTACAGGTTCAAACGCCATCCGCGCTGTTAACAACACTACTTCAGTTACATCCAGCACGAACTGTATCTCACTGATGTCAGGCTCTAAAATGGGCGACATCATTGTGCGCGTCAGCGGTTCAGACCCGACCAAGCACATTGACGTATATTTCTGCGCTAAAAACGATGGTACAGACGATCGTCTGACCAAGCGCGACACAACAATCAAAAACTTCTAAGTCGAGAAGTTTTTGTAAAATCCGGGGCGCCGCTAGCGATAGCGGCGCCCCATTTTTTGAGGTCGATAGATGACAATGCAAAAGAAAACCATTTGGGCGTTTTTTGCTGTTTTGTTTGTCATTGGTGTGAATATTCACATTCCGGATCTTGGCGAAACCTATGTCACGCGCAATCTGTTCATGTGGGTTTTTATCGCCTTACTTAATTGCGCCCTATGGTTGCAGCCAATTAAAAATCAAACCGTCAAATGGCACCCGATTTGGGCAATGGGGTTATTTCTGCCTGTAATCGGCAGCGTACTTGTTTTATTAGGCAATATTGTTGGCGGCTATACGGCGTACCATGTCGGCCACTATTTTCTCCCCGGCATGCTTTTAGCTTTCGCCCTGTTCTGTGCTGGGCTGATGCAGCATGATTTCAGCGATGATGATTGGGCACGCATGTTGGTGATCATCTTGGCTGCCCTTATGCCGCAATATGTCCTGCATATGATCAGCACAAGCCCCATCGTGTTTTTTCCGGTGACTCTTCAGATTCATCAAATTTTCTTCAAAGAATTTCTCGGCTTTGGCCAGTATAATCTCTATGGGTCCTTTTTCGCAGGGCTGATGCTTTTGTGTGTTTGGGCGGGTGCCTTCTTACAAATAAGCAAAAGGCTAAGATGGGTACTTTTGGGACTGTTTTTTATTTATGCTTTGGATTTGGCAACGATGAATTCTAAAACCGGTTTGGTTGGTTTTTGGGTCGGTTTGTCATTCATGGCCATTCATGCTTTGCAAAATCGAGACGATACGCTCATCCGACGCCAAGTTTTACAGACTTTTGGCTTACTTTTGCTCGCTGTTGTGATCGGCGTCATCAGTCTTTATCAGGCTGATGCAAAACTGACCCGCACCTATAGTTGGACAGCCGAGGGGCATTCTTTCTCCACCCGATATTCGATGTGGATTATTGCCCTGCAATCTTTTGCTGATGCACCGTTTTTTGGGCATGGTCTCGGCAGTTACATTGATAGCTACACGAAATATTTTGCAAATAATGGCCTTGCAAGCGGTTTGACCTTCTACCCGACCGTTTCTTTGCCGCACAACTTACTTGTTCATTTACTTAGCGAAACCGGTTTGATAGGCACATTATTGCTCATTGGGCCTTTGGTTTGGTTGGCTGTGCATATTCTGCGATGCGTGCCGCGCCGCTGGGTTGTTGCGTCGCTTTGCTTTCCGGTAATTTTTCATACTCAGCTGGAGTATCCCTACATCGCCTCCGGCGGCCATTATTTTATACTTGCGTTGGCGCTTGCGCTGGCAGTTTCGCGACAGGATGTATTGACGCATCGTTTGCAACTCGGCGACTATGGCGATACCGCACGCAAGTCGGTATTTGCGAGTGTTGCTTTTGTCAGCGCTGGCGTGATTGCTGTCAGCTTGCATATGCAGTGGGCGACTTATCGCGCCGCTACCAATTTTCAAAAAGACAGTTTCTTATCACTAACTGAATATGTTCAACGCCGGTTTGGCTCAGCGGATGTGTCTCATCCTGTAATCGGCGAAAGGATGCGGGCCATGAGTTATTTGGTTCTGGCGCGCAAAGCCATGGAAGCCAAACGTCCTGATGTTTTAAACAAAATCGTCTTGCCGGTTCTCGAGCAAGAAGTTGTGCCGCGTTATAATAATAGTGGCGTTTGGGAAATTACCTTGCGGACCTATTTCGAGGTTGGTCAATTTGACAAGGCTTACGCGCTGGTCGACCGCATTGCCCTGTTTGACCCGAAACGGGCCGGGCAATATCGGGTGATTTTAGACCGCTCGCTCAAGGACTATGAGGTGCGGCCTACTCGTCCTCAACAATAATAAGGTTCTGCTTCTCTAGCTCATCGACATATTTATCCATGGTAATCATGCCGAATTGCGCACCGGTTTGCATGACGGTGGCAATTTGAGGGATTTTGTCTTCGCGAATTAGGTTTTTCACGGCCGGTACGCACACCATCACTTCAAACGCGCCAATACGGCCGCCGCTTTTGCGCTTCAACAATTGCTGCGTCATCACCAATTGCAGCGATGAGGCAACCATAGAGCGGGCTTGCGGTTGTTCCTCAGCCGGGAAGGCGTCAATAATCCGGTTGACGGTTTCCGCCGCGCCGGACGTATGCAAGGTACCAAACACCAAATGGCCGGTCTCAGCTGCCGTCAGTGCCATGGAAATGGTTTCATAATCGCGCATCTCACCGAGCAGGATAATATCCGGGTCTTCGCGCAGCGCGCCTTTCAGTGCCGAGGCAAAACTCACCGTGTCGCGCCCGACTTCGCGCTGCGAGATGATGGAATTAATCTCTGAATGAACAAATTCCACCGGATCCTCAATGGTAATAATATGCTCGGAGCGTTCGCGATTGATCTTGTTAATCATCGAAGCCAGCGAGGTCGACTTACCCGAACCGGTCGGGCCGGTAACCAAAACCAAGCCTTTTTTCTCGGTAAGAATATTATGCACCGCCTGCGGCAAGCCCAATTGGTCAATATTCGGCACTTCCGTCACAATGGTCCGGCAAATCAGCGCCCAGCCATTCAGCGTGTGATAGCCATTGGCACGAAAACGCGCCCCGCGCACGGTAATCGCAAAGTCGATATCTTTGCTCTCGACAAAGCTTTCATACAGCTCTTCATCCAATTCGGTGCGGAAGATATCGTCCAGCATTTCATTGGTAATCGGGCATTCGGGCAGCACTTTAATGTCGCCATTGGTGCGAATGGCCAAGGGGCTGCCGGCCCGCATGTGAAAGTCAGAAATACGATATTCTTTCGGCAGATTGTCCAAATATCCATAAACCGGATTATCGGATTTATACGGCTCATTATTGACTGTTTCTGACATTGCACGCTCACTTAAACCCACGCCCGCTTGAAACAAAGCGGGCTACACTTTGTTGCTCCCTCCTATATACTAGTCCGACCGTTTCTTGACCACCGGCAAAACCATTTTTGCCGCCGCCTGTATCTGTCGTCTAATTCTGCCAATGGGACCGTTTATGAGTGAGCTTGTTTTAGTTGCCGTCATTGGGGCGTGCCTTGGTAGTTTCGTCAATGTGGCAGCGTTGCGCAGTCTTGACGGGCGCGATTGGGTGCGCGCGCCGTCAACCTGCTGCCATTGCGGTCAAAAGCTCAGCTTTTCTCAAAACCTGCCGCTTTATGGCTATTTGCGTCATGGCGGCAAAAGCGCTTGTTGCGCGCAAAAGCTGCCGCCGCGCTATATCTATGTCGAGCTGGCCATGGCGGCGCTGCTGTTGCTGGCTTGGCTTAGCTTGTCCATGCCGGTGTTTTTCAGCTTCCTGCCGTTTCTCATCCTTTCAGCGGTTATTTTCCTTACTGATTTTGAGGCTTTTATTATCCCCGATTGGACGAGCCTCGGCGGCGTGGCGGTCGGGGCGCTATTGGTGCTGCTGGGCGCGCCCGGCCTGCCGGATATGCAAACGGCAGCTCTCGGCGGGGCGGCCGGTTATGGTCTGATTATGGCCATTAATTTAACCTATAAGGCGTTGCGCGGGCGCGACGGCATGGGCGGCGGTGATGTCAAGCTGATGGCGATGCTGGGGGTCTGGTTGGGGCCGGTCAGCCTGTTGCCGATTCTGTTTTCCGCCAGCATGGCCGGCGCGGTTATCGGCATTGCGGCGATTCTTTTGCACCGTATCAGCAATGAGGCTGAGCAACCGGCACAGCTGCCATTTGGCTGTTTTCTGGTGCCGATGGCGCTGCTTTGGCTGTTTTTTGCCCCGGCTGCGCTGCAAGTGCCACAGTAATCCACTGTTTTTGCATCTCATGTGATGCAAAGAGCTTTATAATCATAAGACCAAAGAGATTCGTTTTACGAGGTGGTCGTAATGAATACATTACGTACGGAAGATGATTATAAGCGCGCCATTAAGGATTATCTGAACCAGGCGGAAGCGTCGTTGGAGGCCGATTTGGCCGAACGCGATGCCGACCATGCCGAGGCGATGTCGGACAGCGATTTGCAGCATTATCTGCAAGGCCTTGATGTGTCGATTACGGAAGAGGCGACCATTGCCTTGCGGGCCGAGTTTTTGCGCTATAGCAGCATTTTCGATACTGGCCGCTCGCGCGACACCATTCGTCATGCGGTGGCTGAAGTGACGCGGCCGCTGATCGAGGATTGGATCAATCGCAATATGGCCGATATTGCCCGCGAGGTGATTTCCGAAGCGATTGGGCGTATTTCGCATGTGCGGCCCAGCGGCCCTTTGCGGCGACCGAAATAGAATAGGGTGTAGGGCGTTTGCGTAAACCGGTTATCAATGTCAACAAGCTGACACGGCTCGCTATTGTGGCGGTGCTGTGCTTTGACGTTTACGCCTGCGGCACCCGCACCGGGCGCGATTTGTCAATGTCCGGCGCGGTGCAAAAATTCGACCAAAGACGGGCCGCCGCACGGGCACAAATCGCCAAGGCCGAAGCTGCCGAAAACGGTGAAGTGCTGGGCAGCCGTGTGCCGAAAAACATCAAACCATTGCCGCCACGCCGCGAATTATTGCAAGTGCGCGTGCCGCAAGTCATTGAAGTTGAGGACATTGCCGACGGCGTGGTGGCCGGCAGTGTCGCCGTGCAAAACATGGTCAGTGGCCGCACCGTCAATACGACCGGCGCCGGCAGCGCCACCTTGCGCGCCATGGACTCGCAATTGACGGCGCTCGAAAAACGCATTGAGCTGACGCGCCGCGACCGCCGGGCCAAACAGGCCGAGTTCGATAAAGAAAAGCTGAAGCTCGACCAGCTGGATATGCGCCACGCCAAAGCCCGCGACCTGCTGCTGCAGGAATTTAAAATCAGCTATGAAAAAATGCTGCAAGCGACCTTGGCCGAGCTGGATGAGCAATATAATGAGGTGGCCCCAAGCACCGTGCTGGGGCTGAGCGATAATAGCGAGTTTGCCGCGCTGGCGGTGTTTGGCCGCAATGAATTGGCGCGCCCCGATGAATATGTCTCGCTCGATAAAAGCTTTCACTTTGTCGGCAATGATGTAACCACCGGCGTATCGCTGGGTCGGATGGATGAATTGGCCGGTGAGGTGAGCAATCGCTCCTTAAGCGTCAATTTGGACGGCCTGCGTTTGCCGACGGCGCTGCGCTCTTTGGCGCGGGCCATTAGCTTACAAATTTATCTGTCGCCGCAAGTGGCCGCCACGGCCGAGCGCGTCAGCCTTGAAATTGAACGCGCTGATGCGTTGGATATTTTCGATATTCTTATCGATAATTATGATTTGGCGCTGGCCTATGACCGCAAGATGAGCGTGGCGCGCTTTTATACCAAATCCGAGTTCAGCTCGCGGGTCGAGGAAGCGGTGGCTGCGGCCGAAATCCACAATCGGCGGGCGCGCAATTTCCGCCGCGTCAGTTCGGTCGAAAATGACGCCGCCGCCATTCGCCAAGTCTATATGAACTATTTCCAGCATCCCGATGATGCCGGTCGCGCCCGCGCGTTGACCAATGACGCAATTATCGAAGCAGAGCACTCACCGATTGTTGCCGATGCCATTGTGAAGCTGAAAGAAGCGGCGCTGGAAAACGAGAAGAAACTCGATGCGCTGGATTTGGAACAGGGCACGGAGCGCGAAGAGCAATTGGCGTTGACCCAAGCGGCACGGTTTAATTTGGATGATGTCAATCAGGCATTGCTGATGCTGGGGCAGGACAAATTGCTGAAGCAAGACGAGCGTCAGCTCATGGCCGAAAAAGTTGAGCAAGCCAAGGCCGAGGCGGACGCCCAAAAAGCGGCGCAAAAAGACGGTGCCGCTACGGCAGATATTGCCATGCCGGCCACACCGGACGTGCCGCAGCTCGACCTGACACCGAATGAAAATGGCGAGCCGGTGGATGTGGTGCAACGTTTCCTCGACGGACCGGGGGCTGACGTGTTGCGTGGTCGTGTTTTGGCGGACGGTAATCTGAAAACCAGCGAGCCGATTTATACCGAAAAATTCACCATTTATAATAGTGAAGGCGCCAATAGCTGTAGCGGTAATGCCGGTGACCGGGTGACCGGCATTAAAGAAGAGCTGGAAAATTATTTCACCCAAATTTACCCCGATGACATCATCACGGCAGAGCGGGCGGCTGAACAAAAAGCTGCCAATGACCGCGAAAAAGCCCGCCGCGAAGCCGAGGCTGCCGCCCGTCGCGCTGCTGAAGCGGCACAGCGTGCCGAAGCGGAAGGCACGGTCATTGCCAGCACAACATTTGCCGATATCGCCACTGATGCCATTCCGGGGTTTGACCCGGCTCCTGGTGTTGAAGGGGGTGTTGAAGGCGGCGCGACAGAAGCGACCGATACGCGCGCTGCCGCGCCACAACCGGCACAACAAGCACAACAACCGGTGCAACCGGGCGCTGCGGCCAATACCGGCAATACAAATGGTAATGCGCAGGGGGGGGCAGCTGCTGCCCCAATAGAAAATGTGCCATTGGGCTTTACCGATTCCAGCTTCCGTCGGCCGACCGTGACGGCAGTTGCTGAGACGGTTATCGTCACCGGCTTTAAGCGCGATGTCGATTTGGCGGCCTCATTGATTGATAGTCTCGACAAGGCCGACAAGCAAGTGCTGGTCGAGGTGTTTATGGTCAGCGTGGCGAAAAATTGGCAGCGCCAACTGCAGGGCCGTTTGGAAAATATTGAGCGGACACCGGCCAAGACTGATGCCGACATCACCCGCCTGCCGATTGGCGTGCGGGAGGATTATCCCGATTTGATTGAAGTGCGGAACAATGATTTGATCGGTGTGCGCGGGGCGATTAATTTCGTCAATCGGGCGCAAAACTCGAATTATTTCGCGCTGAATAATTTCCGTCTTGGCCTCGCTTGGACGATTGATTTCATGGAGAAAAACGACCTAGGGCGTAAAGTCTCCAGCCCGACCATTTTGGCGTTGAACGGTTGTTCGGCCAAAATTGAGAAGCAGGAAACCCGTCTGCTTTATACCCAATCGACCACCGATGCGGTGGTGACGCCGGGGGCAACCATTCCGGGCACCACCACTTCCACACCGTCTGAGCGGACCGCCAGCCTGGCCCTTAATGTGACGCCGACCATCAACCCGCTGAATGACCATGTGCGGTTGAAAATCGACTTTAAGGATGATTTCTTTGTTTCCGCGACGCCGGATTCTGACAAGATTTCCAGCACCATCCAGACCGAATTTGTTGCTGCACCGGGCGATGTGATTGTGTTGGCCGGTCTGTATACGGAAGATAATTCACGCTCACGCGAAGGCTTGCCCGGCACCACCGGCCTGCCGTTTATCTCATCGGTTATGGGCAGCAATACGGAATCGAAAAACAATTCCGAAATGGTCATCTTCTTGGCACCGGAAGTGATTACGCCGAAAGCCGGTGAAATGCCGGTCAACTCTGCGGTTTACTATGACCAACAATAATGGCGGTTTTTCTCTGGTAGAGGTGATGGTGGCGCTGACCGTCATATCGGTCGGTATTATCGGCACGCTTTCCATGGTCGGTGCCAATCGGGCATTGATGGAATCGACTTGGGATATGGCGCGGATGAACCTGATTGCCGACAGTGTGATGACCGAGCTGGCCGTTGCCTCTCAGCGCGGTGAAACGCTACCGGCCACCGGCAGCTATGACTGGACCGGCGACAGCGCCGGTTTGGCGATTTTGTTCAATGATAATGGCTTTACCGCCTCGGCCTCGACGCTGTTGATTGCTTCAGCCACCGCCCCCGGCGCTTTGGTTGACGCCACCCTGACCGTTAAAAGCCCGACCGGCCGCACCATGCAGCGCAGCCGCACCTTTTACGAAGATTTGAAATAGCTGTTAGAAGCGGCGTAGCCGCGTCAGCGTGAGATCGCTGCCATCATCGGCATATTCACCAAAGGTGACGCGCGTGCCACGTGGCTCAAACCCACACCCATAGACCCGGTAAGCACCGCTGGCCCGTTTGATGAAATAACGGCGATATTCACCGCCGGTCAATGGGCTGCGGGCAAAGGCTTCAAAGCCGGTCATATCGGTTTCATGGCTGCCGACGCACGCCGTATGGTCTGCCGTCTCAGCGGCGTTCATGACGGTGACGGTGGTCAAATAAGTATTGTCGAGGCCATATTCGGTCTGCAATTTGCGCCAGCCTTCCGACAAGGCCTGCTCGGCTTTTTCAACGGCAGCGCGGCTATCCCCGGCGCGCGCTTCGGCCAAGGCGGTTACGTTTAATCTTGTGCCGACAGAGCCGGCCAATACGCTGATGAGCACGATAAAGCCGATCGATAAATACAGCGCAAAGCCTTCTTCACCGCTTTGCGGCGGCGTTTCCGGCTGCTCATATGCCCGTTTATCGCTCATCGTCAGGTCCTAATAGCGGGTCATAGAATAAAGATTGAGCCGTTTGCGCATGCGCAGGCCCACCGTTTCATCAGTGCCCGGCACAATGCGTTCCAAATTGGCTACCACATCAAGAGAATAGCTGCTGCCGGTGCCACTGGTAAAGCTGATTGAACGGATGACCTGCTCGGTCAGGTTTTCCCAGCCATCGCTGCCGCTATCCGGCGTGCAAGCGGCATCTACTTTGGTACGGGTTTGCAGCCGTTTATCTGTGACGCGAAACTGCCGTACCACGCGGTCGGTGCCGTCAAGGTCGTAGCAAAAACGGACTTCGGCGCCACCGGTAATGACCAGCGCATCCGCTTGCGTTAAAGCCGCCGCGCCCTGCTTGTCACCGGCCAAAGCGGCCCATGGCTCAATCAGTTTGAAAATCTGATTGCCCGCTACCAGCAAATCGGTTTGCGTGTTCATCCGTTCGCTTTGCTGGTTGAGATTGTTCATCACAGCGATGAGCGCAGCGGAAATAATGCCGATAACCGCCAGTGTGGTGGTCAGTTCAGTCAGTGAAAAACCGGCAGAAGAACGGGCCATGTCGGATGCCTAGACTTGATGCGCCAGTTCGCGGGCTTTCAGCACATAAACTTCCGGCGCAATTAGTCCGGCTTCATAAAGCTCGCGCAGGGCCAGCATTTTGCGCTCAATATCGGCCAAACGCGCACATTCGGCGGCGGAGGCACGGGTTTTGCTGTCTTCCGGCGTGAAGGTGATATCCGTGCCCGACATCATCATCGTATCGCCGGCCGCCGGGCTCTTGTCGCGGCTCAGCCAGGATGAGCTGAAAAAGCGCGACTTTTGCGGCGGCGGCGCTTCACCGACTTTCGGAATGGTAATATCGTCCAAATCGCCCATGCCGGCCATATTGGCTTGCGGCACCATTTGGTCATCATCGAGATGCGCGAATTGGTCGGCCAATTGCGGGTCCAACTGGTCCGGCACCGGCGCGCCCATATCCAACATGGCGTCATTATCAACCATTTGCGACAGGTCGATATCATCTTCGACTTCCATGGTCATGGATACATCATCGTCGAGCAGAAGATCCGTCGTACCGTCAATTTCGGTGACGGCAGGCTTTTTCACGGCTTTGTCTTTGCTTTTTTTATCTTTAGCCGGTTTCGGATTGTTTTTGCGATTGCGCAGCCAGCGGGTCAGCAAGACCAAGAAAATAAGACCGACCACAGCCGCCAAAGCGCCGCCAAAAATCATCCCATGCGTTTCCAGCATGCGACCAAAAATGCGTTGTAGGCGGTCAAAGTCCATGAATGCGCTCCTAGCTGTCCACGCTAGGTGATTCCGACGCGATTCTCACGCGAAAAGTCATGAAATACGGGGATAAAGGCTAAACACTGACGCGCATGAAGTCGCGCGTGACAAAGCTTTGCGGCAGCATTTTCTGCGCTTGCTTTTCGATTTCCAGCAGGGCTTCGTCGCTGCGCTCCGGCTCGTGATGGAAAATGCCGAATTTTTTCACCTCAGCCAGCTTGGCCAAGCGCAAGCCCTCTTGCCAGGTTGAGTGGCCCCAACCGCGCCGTGCTTCAAATTCGCTATCGTCAAATGTGCTGTCATAAATCGCCATATCGGCATGACGCAGAAAATCCACCAGCACTTGGTTAGGGTGTCCTGGCTCATGCTCCGTATCGGTGGCATAAACAAAAGTTTTGTCGGCGGTTTCGGCCTTCAGGGCATGCGCCCCACCGGGATGCGGAATTTCCAAAGCGGTGACGTGAATCCCGCCGACATCAATCGCTTCGCCATCCGGGTGGTGGACAAAATCGACTTTCGCTTGAAAATCTTCAACGCCAATCGGAAAAATCGGTCGGCTGAGATAGCTGTCCGCCGCATCATGCAGGGTTGCTTCGGTAACACCGAAACTGTGCAGCCGCACATGGCACTCAGGGTTGAAGAATGGCTTGAAAAAAGGTAGGCCGCAAATATGGTCGGAATGAAAATGCGAGAAGCAAATATCAATTTCCGTATGGCCGTTTTGCGCCATTTGCGACCCCAGATGAATAAGCCCGGAACCGGCGTCAAACACCACCATATTCGGCCCGTCATGCACCGCCACGCAAGGCGTATTACCGCCAAAAATGCGGTGGTCCGGCGTATTCATCGGCAATGAGCCGCGGGTTCCCCAAAACAGTAATTCCATACTCACATCCGGATGGTCCGGCTCCTCAGCTATTTGGTCAGCGCGATATAATGGCCGTCCCAATATGGGCCGGGCGGGGTATCGCGATATGACTTAATACGGCTAATGAACATTTGGTAATATTGCGTTAATTCGGCGTAGGCGTCATTCAAAATTTCGGCTTTGATTTGCGCCGCATCCCAATCTTGTCGGCGATAACAGGCCAACATCTCGGCTTGCTGTTCCACCAACATGGCATATTCATCGCTCATCGCATATTCGCTGTCGCCGATAATGCCGTAAATCCGCAACGGCAATTCCTTGCCCTTAAGCGCAATCAAATCCAGCTCCAAAAAGGCCAAGGGCGGCGCACCGGCTTCAATGGTCGCTTGCGCTTCGTCATATGTGCTTTCGCCGATCAAAATGGTGACGCCATAATCTTTGGTTTGGCCTTCAAGCCGCGAGGCGACATTCACCGTGTCGCCCATCACGGAATAATTGAACCGCTGGTCAGAGCCGATATTGCCGACCAGCGTATCGCCCGTATTGAGGCCGATGCCAACGCGAATTTCGCCGTCAAAGCCACCAAGAAAGCTGTCATGGCGTAGCTTATCATTCACATCGACCAGCGCCTGTTTCATTTCCAGCGTCGTCAGGCAGGCCTCATAAGCGTGGTTGTCGACATCGGCCGGGGCGTTCCAAAACGCCATAATGTTATCGCCAATATATTTATCAATCGTGCCAAGGCGGTTTTGAATGACGGTGGACAGCCCGGTCAGGAAAATATTGATGACATGGGTCAATTTCTCCGGCGCATCGGCAAATGCCTCAGAGATGCTCGTGAAGCCGCGAATATCGCAGAACAGTATGGTCAGATCGCGGGTCTCGCCGCCCAGTTTCAGCTTCTCCGGATCATTGGCGATTTGCTTGACCATATCGGGGGCCAAATAATATTGAAACGCATTGCGCACCTCGCGGCGTTCGCGGGCGGTCTCCAAAAAATGCAGGAAAGAAGCGACCAAAAAAGTAACAAATACGCTGAGCGTCGGTGTCGCCGGATCGACCAGCAACAGATTATCGCTGAATTGCTGCCAGCTTATCGCTGCACCGGCAGCCGTGGCGACGACGAAAAACAACACACCCGGCACAATGGAAAACCGCTGCACCATGACAATCAGGATGATGCCGACCAGAACCGTGGCAATCGCTTCATAAAGCTGCACCCAGACCGGTCGCTTCAAATAAGTGCCGGAGATTAATTGTTGCACGGTCTGAATATGCACTTCCACGCCCGGTGTTGCTTGGTTGAGCGGGGTGGCACGAATATCTTTCAGCCCGGCAGCACTGGTGCCGATAAAGGCGATTTTGCCGGCCAGCCGCATCGGGTCAAAGCCGTCAGCAAGAATTTCATAAGTCGAGATGGTTTCAATCGCCTCGCTTGGCGCATAGTAAAGCCGCATGCTGCCATCCGGCTCAATCGGCGCCACAATTTGCCCGACTTTTAAGCGCGACAGGCCAAAGCCGGAGGTGTAGGCCCCTTCGCCGCGCACATCCGAGGCTTTCAGCGCAATCGACCCGGCCCGTTGGGCGACCCGCAGGCTTTCCAAAGACAGGCTGGGAAAAACATGCTCACCGGCGCGAAACAAGAGCGAGGCACGGCGGATAATGCCGTCTTCGTCAATGCGCGCATTGATGGAGCCGAGCCCGACCGCGCTGTCATCCAGCACTTGCCGATTGGCAATGGCGTAATCGCTGGATGGCAGACCGCGCATCGGGTCCAGCGTTTCATCGTCCAGCCCTTGCGCGCGCAGGGCGATACCGGCTTTCGGCAGCGGCAGGGTGGTCACCTCATTATTCATCATGGTGGCCATCACCACCGGCGCGTTTTCCATGGCTTTGGCAAAGGCGTCATCCGGATTGGTGATTTGCTGCGAAATGGCACTGCGCAGGCTGGCCCAATCTTGCGCATTATCGGTCAGCCGCAGCGTCTCCCAAACCGGCAGAATTTCGCTCGGCGCCGTGCGGTCGGCCTCGGTGAACAAAATATCGAAAGCAATGGCGGCGGTGCCATAAGCGGTCATTTTATTGACCAGTTCGGCAAACACGCTGCGCGGCCACGGAAACTGGCCGACTTTTTCGAGGCTTGCCTCATCAATATCAATAAACACCACCGGGCTGCCTTGCTCATCGCGCGGCTGCCAACGATTATATTGGTCAAAAACCAGATTGCGGGTGAACTCTACGGCCTGTGGCTGCAGCAATTGCAACACCACGCCGAGCAGCAAAATGCCCAGCGGCAAGAGATAATTCTGCAGACGCATAACTAAGCGCACGATCTCACCCTTATTTAGTCGCGCCAACTTAGCATTTCATGGCCGTTTAGCGGCAGATTTTTTGCACTCATCACTGATACAAGTGGCTTATTTGTCCCACGGGGTTTTGCGGCGCTTTTTGCCGATTTGCGGAATATGCCCGCCCGTGCTGACCGGTGATACGGCGAAAGCGCGACTATGCGGTTTGTCGAATAATTTGACATGCTTCTTTTTGAAGAACGGGATAAGCAGCATGCCGGCGATGAAGCCGCCAATATGCGCGACATAGGCGACATTGCTGTCAATTTGGCCGAGGCTCATAAACTGCAGGCCAATCCAGCCACCAAGTACCAAAAAGGCCGGCACGTTAATCAACCGAAAGAAGATGAAAAAGCCGATAATGCAGCGAATATTGGCACGCGGATGCAGCAGCAGATAGGCGCCCAACACTCCGGCAATGGCACCGCTGGCCCCAATCATCGGAATTGGCGAGCTGGGGTCGACCATGGCTTGCGACAGGGCGGCGGCAATACCGCACAAAACGTAAAAAATCACGAAATTGCGGCGGCCGATACTGTCTTCAACATTATCGCCAAAGATCCACAGATACAGCATATTGCCGGCCAGATGCATAAAGCCGCCATGTAAAAACATCGAGCTAATGGTGGTCATCCAAGCCGGTATCAGAGACGGCATGCCATAGGCGGCCTCGCTGCCGAACAGCCGCGCCGGTATCATGCCATAGGCCAGCACTGCCTGTTGCTGCGCACTGCCCAGCGAGATTTGCCAGAAGAACACCAAAATACAGGCGGCCAGTAAAATATAGGCAATCAAGGGGCGGCTACGGGTCGGATTATCATCGCGCAGGGGTAAGAAAAACATAGCTTCAAGCTAGAAGCTTTGCCGTTACTCGGCAAGCGATACGGCGCTGCCGCCGACCGAGACGACAAGTAATTTATCAGCCAGCAAAAGCGCGGCGGCGCGTTTAATGTCGTCTTGCGTCACCGCATTAATGCGTTGGTTGCGGGTCAGCAGATAATCCATCGGCCACCCCATGAGCTGGATGCCAAGCAATTGACCGGCAATTTTTGAGCCGCTGTCAAAGCGCAGCGCATAAGCACCGGTCATATATGTTTTGGCCGCCGCCAGCCGCTCGGCCGACACGCCTTCAACAGCGATGCGGCGCATTTCCCCGCGAATGACATCAACCGCCTGTTGTGCGGTTTTATTGTCGCTGGCCACTCCGCCGCGCCACATGGCGCCATTATTTTGAATGGCCAAATAGCTATACACGCTATAGGCGAGGCCGCGCTCTTCGCGCACCGCTTCGGTCAGCCGCGATGAAAAGCCGGAGCCGCCGAGAATCGAATTCATCACAAAGGCCGGGAAAAACAATGGTTGCTGATAGCCAATCGCTTGATGGCCGAAAGTGACGGTGGTTTGCGGGCCCGGCCGGTCAATATGGCGGCTTTTCGGGCCAACTGTCGCCGTCACGGCAGCGGCTTGTGCATGGCGGCTCTGCGCCGGTAGCTCGGCAAACACATCGCGCAACATGCGGCGGGTTTCGGCACGGCTCATATCGCCGACCACGGCAATGTACAAATTATCACGCGCCAACAGGCTTTGATGCTGGGCAACAAGTGCGGCGCGGTCAATCGCTGCCAGGCTTTGCAGCGTGCCGTCAACGGCGCGGCCATACGGGTGATTGGGGTAGGCAAGCTTTCTAAAGGCATCGGCAGCAATCGCATTGGCGCTTTGTTGGCTGCGCAAAATGGCGGCCCGTTGCGCGGCCTTCATGCGGTCAATCGCTTCTTGGTCAAAACGCGGCGCGGTCAGCGCCAGGTGCAGCAATTCAAAGCAATGGGTTTGATGCGCTTTCAGGCAGCGCAAGGTGGCGGTCACTTCGTCATGATTGGCATTGGCCCCGAAAGACATCGCCTTATCGGCCATGGCTTGCTGAAAGGCTTGCGCGGGCAGCGCACCGGCCCCCTCATTGAGCAGTCGGGCCATCAGTTTTACGCGACCGGCCTGCGCTGCCGCTTCACCGGCACTGCCACCGCGCCAGCCCATTTTCACAGTGATGAGCGGCAGGCTGTCATCGCTGACCAGCCAGGCCGACAAATCGCGCCAGCCGACTTCCTGCACCGGCGGCGCGGCCCGCACGGCTGTCGGAACACTTATCGGCATGATAAGGGCCAGCGCCAAGCTGGCGCCGGTCAGCCATTTACTCACGCCCATCATTGCGCCACATCCTGCGGCAGCAAATGGCTGTCAATCGCATGCGGGCGTTGCAAAAACAGTTGCGCGGCGCGACGCACATCCTCGGCCGTCACGCTTTCAATGACGTTCGGCCAGTCGATTATTTCTTGCGGGGTCAGCCCCAGCATCGCCGCTTGGCCGAAAATATTGGCCATGCTTTGCTGGCTGTCGCGGGCATATACCAGATCCGAGACCAGCTGCATTTTGGCGCGCGCCATTTCGTCTTGCGTCGGCAGCCGGTTTTTGGCATCGGCCAAAACGGCGTCCATAGCGGTCGCGACATCGGTGAAGTTGCTGCCCGGCGTCAGGCTGGCATACAGCACAAATTCGCCATTATCGAGCCGCGCCGTATCGGAATAGGCGCCGACACTGACGGCCAATTTTTTGTCCACCACCAAGGCCTCATATAAGCGGCCGGTGCTGCCATTGCCGATAATCTCAGCCAGCACATCGGCCGCCGCATAAAGCCTGCGCTCATCGCGACTATATTGCGGCAGTCGGTACATGCGCCGCCAGCTGGCCTGCCGCACGCGGCTATCGGCCAGCACCTCAACGCGGTCAAAATCTGCAACCGTCAAATCAGTGGCGACGCGGCGCGGGTCACGCGGCCGGCTGCTCGGTGTCAGCGGGCCGTAATGGGCCTCGGCCAGCGGCAACACATCGTCCAAGGTCACCGCACCGGCGACCACTAAAACCGCATTATCTGGCGCGTAAAACCGCTCATAAAAGGCGCGCGCATCAGCCGTGTTGAGCTGTTCTATTTCTTTGCGCCAGCCGATGACCGGCACGGCATAGGCGGTGCCGGCGTGCAGGCGGGCGCGCATTTGTTCGCTCAGTAGCGATGACGGATTGCCGTCAACCCGCATGGAGCGTTCTTCCAAAAT
>JBMHCM010000134.1:0-4912 GCA_049889915.1 Parvibaculales bacterium | reverse complement strand
AATTGCACGGACTCGGATCGAACTTCTAACAGCATCACCAGCAGTGACGTGAAGCCGTCGCCTCCGGCTTCTGTTGTCAAGTCTCCTTCACCTGGGGTTGATGGAACTCCGAGGCGGACTTCTCACACGCCTACCGGCTCGCCGTCCAGGCAGCTACGGCCGCACAACTCAAATGCAAACGGAGGAGCACTGCGGACTACGCCCGTGAAAAAAGGGCTGTTGGCGTCCACGACGACCCAGAGCTTGGGGAATGGTAGCGAGGTTAAAGTACCACCACAGGTGTCAGCACTGCAGCAGCTAGCACAACGTGCGTGACACCCACGCCCTGCCGGCCTCAGTCCTGTTGCTCTTGGACGGTTGACACTTGCTTTAGCTCACCAGACACGTTTGTTGTGTGCCGGTCGGAACGCTTCTGTAAATAGTGGCCGCAGACAAGGAGAACCAAGTACAGACGACTACGTGCAACAGCGAAAGCAATGGTTCCGCGTTGATATCGGGCCAGTAAGTATATGCGCAGCAGCAAGTCTCACCTGTTCCCTGGTGTGCGCGCGCTTGCCGCCGTTGCTACGTACGCGGCTCCCGATGTATCATTCTATCTATTTGAATTGAAAATGAGAGTTCATTTTCTCTCGGATCCATGCCCGCGATTTTCAGGACTCTTAGTACTGCAGCACATTCTCAAACACCACTCTTTGATGTCTTTTTGCTTGGAGCATTTTGATCAATAGATCTTGGATCCACTTCAAGATCTGTAGCACGCGCTGATCTCAGGCATTTTGATCCCCTCACCTTTTGAAATGAGTTTTGTTGATGTTGGTCTGGTGAGCCCTCATCGCTCTCGTCACACATAAGTGCATAGCCGTCAGTACCGATGGGTACCAGCTGGCCGCCGATGGGCACCCGCACGCCATGGCGCCACGCCCAAGGCGACATATCTCCCCCGGCCACAGAATAGAGAACCAGCACACCGACCATGCCCAGCAAGCCGATGCAGATAAAGAGCGGCATATTGATTTCATCGGCATGGGCGAACAAACCGCGACCGCCGGTTGACGACATACTCATCAGATACCCCCTCGCGCCGCCAAGCGGTCATCATCAGCTTGTGGGGCTTCCGGTTGCGGTGAAGGTTGCGGTGCCGCTTTCGGTGCCGGCTTTGGTTGTGGGCGCCGCGGCACATGCTGCACATCACTGCGCAATAATTGCACCATAATATCGCGGGCAATCGGTGCCGCCACTTGTGCGCCGCCGCCGCCATGCTCGATAACAACCGACACCGCAAAGCGTGGCTTTTTGTGCGGCACATAACCGACGAACAAAGAATGGTCGCGCAAATGCCAATCCAATTTCGAATTCGGAATGACGCCGGTCTCGCGCTCGGCCTTTGAAATGCGCCGAACCTGCACCGTGCCGGTTTTGCCGGACATGCGGCGGCCGTTAATCAACAGGCTTGAGCCATAAGCCGTGCCATCCGGCTTATTGACGGCGCGATACAAACCGGCGCGGATGAAATTGAGATGCTCCGGATTGAGGCCAATATCACGCGGCGCGGCAACCGGCGCGCTGCCCTTGGTCAGACGCGGCGTCAGCAATTTGCCGCCATTGGCCAGCGCCGCCGTCATAACCGCTAATTGCAGCGGTGTGGTCAGCAAATAGCCCTGCCCGATAGCGGTAATAATCGTCTCACCGGAACGCCAACCGGCATCGAAATTAGCCCGCTTCCAATCTCGGCCCGGCACAATGCCCGCTTTCTCGCCGGTCAAGTCAATGCCGGTGGCAACGCCAAAGCCGAAACGTTGTGCCATCCGCTCAATCCGGTCTATGCCGACCCGCAGCGCCAAATCGTAGAAATACACATCGCAGGACTTTTCAATCGCCTGCACCAAATTGGTGTCGCCGTGCCCGTCATGCTTCCAGCAGTGGAAGGTCTCACCGGCAAATGCATATTTACCGTTACAGCCAATGGTCTCATCCGGTTTGATAAGCTCATCTTCCAAGGCGGCCAGCACAACCAGCATTTTGAAGGTCGAGCCCGGCGCATATAGCCCCCGAATGGCTTTATTCATCAACGGCTTGCGCTCATGCTCCAACAGCTTTTCCCATTTGCGATCGGAAATGCCGCCGGCAAATTCATTCGGGTCGAAGCTGGGGGTTGAGGCCATGACGCGCAACTCACCGGTTTCGACATCCATCACAATAGCTGACCCGCTATGGCCTTGCATGCGCTCGGCAGCGAATTTTTGCAGCTTCAAATCGAGAGCCAATTGCAAATCATCACCGGCCTCGCCCGGCTCCGCCTTCAGCTCACGGACGGCGCGGCCATGCACATTAACTTCCACATGCCGTACACCCGGCGCGCCGCGCAACGCTTCCTCATATTGTCGCTCAAGGCCGGTACGCCCAACCGTATCACCGACAATATTGCCCATGCGCTGCAGGTCTTGTTTGGTTTTACTGCCGACATAGCCGACCACATGCGCCATCGCCCCGGTTTCAGGATAAATGCGCTTTTCCCCAACTTGCGGCGTCACGCCGGGCAAAAACGGCAAATTGAGGTTGAGCGCACTAAACTGATCCCAGCTTAAATCCTCAGCGACCGTAATCGCTTTAAATTTCGGAGAACGGCGGATGCGACGACGCACCTCGCGCATGCGGCTGTCTGATAATTGCAAAATGGTTTGCAGGCTTTTCAGCATCTTTTTCAAATCACCGGCTTGTTCCGGCACAATTTCGACCATCAGATTGCGGTCATTTTCAGCCAGAATATTGCCTTTGAAATCGAGGATCCGCCCGCGCGGCGGCGACACCTGCATAACATTGACGCGATTGGCCTCGGCAAGCGTTTCAAACTCCTCCGAGCGGGAGATTTGCAGATACTGCAACCGGCCGACCAGCACTGTGTAAAACGCCGCCTGCGCCACGCCGAGCAGTAAAAGCCTGCGCGAAAACACATTATTTTCGGTTTCATAGCGCGCCATCAGTCATCCCCCCGAAAGGAAAAGCCGGCACCATCATCGGCCTGCATCCAGTTAAGAGGGTAATAGATAAAAGGAAACACAAGACCGGTCACCATGGCCGAAACGAAGTACAAACCGGCAGCGACTTGCATGTCAGAGCGCATCAGCGCAATGAGATAGCCGACCAAATAAGTGGCCGCTACCAGAACAATGAAGCTGGTCCAATAGGAGCCCCAATCGGCATTTTGCAGAATTTGTTTTTGGCTGACCGCCAACACATACATCACGCAAAATAAAACGCCCCAAAAACCGATGGGCGCATCGCCCAGCACATCGCACAAAACCCCCAGCGCCAAAACAGCAACTGGCGTAAAGTCATTTTCCGCATGCAAGCCGATATAAAATAGCGGGATGAGGAACAGCCCCAATTCGAGATGCGCCACCCAGCCGCCAAGCCCCGGCAGCCCGTCGAGCAAAATGAAAATGGTGAGAATGGCAAATGGTACAAAACGAATGGAGCCGGACTTCCCACTGCGCGTTTCATAGCCGCCCATATCAGCGCTCCTGCCGACTGAGCTGTGTGCCGTCACCGGGCGGTGGCGCTTCCACAGGCTTCATCTTAACGATGCGCACAAAGGTCAGATTGCTGACCTCATCCATTAATTGCACGGCTGTCGGTTGCCCCTCTTTGACCTGCCGCACCGTGCCGACCGGAAGGCCAATGGGCATGCGGCCACCACGGCCGGAGGTCACCAGCAAATCACCGGCTTTCAGCGTCGCTTTTGGCGGCACATATTGCAGAAACGGCGTCTTGTCATTGCGGCCCGATAAAATCGCCTGCACATTGCTGGCCAGCGCAACCACCGGAATATTGCTGTTAAAATCGGTCACCAGCAGGATACGCGATGACACCGCGCCTACGGAGGTCACCCGCCCAATCAAGCCGTTTGTGCCCATCACAGCCATACCCGCTTCAATACCGATATTGGCACCGCCATTGGCAATCAGGGTTTTCACGAAAGGACTGGATAGGTCGGCCACCACGCGCACCGGCAAAATATCAAATTGCGGCTCGGCCGGAATGTTCAACAGCTCACGATATTGCTGCATCAACATTTTCGCTTGCGTCAGCTCGGCCACCTGCATGCGCAGCACATCATTTTCAGAACTCAGCTTTTCATTCAGCTCGCGCAACGCGCCCATTTCATTGACGCTATCGCCAACATTGCGCAGCGCGACAAAGGGCATGCTCAAGAGATCAATAATCGGGGTGACGACATCATACACCGCGACACGCACGGCTTCGACTTGGGGGTTGTTGCGCGGTAGCACAAACAGCAACAGCAACGCCAAAACGACACAGATGGCCGCAATGCCAGCAGCACTGACAAAGCGATTATCGTTCGTGCCGGCGCTTAACTTGGCCAAGATGTCCCCTTTGGGTCAGAATTAATAGGCCGCCGATAGAACGTGCTTCATGGATTTAATGTGTTCCAATGCGCGGCCCGTGCCCAGCACAACGCAAGACAAGGCTTCATCGGCGATGGAGACCGGCAGGCCGGTCGCTTCACGCAAATACGCATCCAAATTATGCAGCAGGCCGCCGCCGCCGGTCATGACAATGCCCTTATCGACAATATCGGCAGCCAGTTCCGGCGGGGTCGCTTCCAACGCCACTTTAACCGCTTCAACAATGGCCCCGACCGGTTCGGCCAGGCTTTCGGCAATTTCGCGCTGCGTGATGGTCACTTCGCGCGGCACGCCGTTCATCAAATCGCGGCCCTTCAGCTTAACGGACTCGCCTTCTTCACCGGGTGGCATCATGGCAGAGCCGACTTCTTTCTTAATCCGCTCGGCGCTTGATTCACCAATCAGCAGATTATGATTGCGGCGAATATGGGCAATAATCGCCTCATCCATTTTGTCACCGCCGACCCGCACAGAGCGCGAGTAAA
>JBMHCM010000133.1:0-20890 GCA_049889915.1 Parvibaculales bacterium | reverse complement strand
AGTGCGCCAAAGAAGTCGACACTGACTTGTTTGCCGGTCGGTTGCGCACTCAAGCTGACAAAGCCAATGCTGCCATCATAATTGCTCGCACCGGAGTCAAAACTCTGTTTCACCAAATTGGCGCTCGAGTTGTCCTCGCCCTCACCCATGTGATAAGCCGCGGTCCCTGTGCCAGCGCTGTCGAAATCATGAACGAAAGAGAAGGAGGCCGCGCCGGGATAAAGCGGCGTCTTTTGCGCATCGGCAAAAGTAATGGTCTCCGGCTGCAGGCTCATCTGACCGGCCAATGTGCCGCCCAACGCCGAGAAGGTGCCGCTCATTTGCGTCGTCACGGAGCTGTTGGAAAAATTCCAAGTTTGCACGGTCGAGAAATCCCCGATGGTTTCCTGCTCTCTGGTTTGGATAATGGCATTACTGGCGCTGAAGGTGGTCGAGCCGGTCAGGCCGCTCAACTCGGTAATTTGCGTCTGACCGAGATAATCGAAATTGCCGTTTTCAATCAGCGCAGCAATGCCGCCGCCCAAATTGACACCGGCGAAGAAAGAGGTTGCTTCGCTATCGCTCATATTGAGCAATTCATCGCCGAAAATGGTCAGCGCAACAGCCGCTTTCAGCGCATTATCCGAGGTCACGCCGCCATCTGCCGTGGCGTCAGACAGGGCGGCACCGAGCACTGCATTGCCTTTAAAGCTGTCCAGCATGCCGTCACCATCTGTGTCTTCGCCGCTTTCAATATTGAGCGTTGCCGGGTCAACCCCCAGCTCTTCGGCAATGCTGGCAGAGGCTTGTTCGGCCAAAGACAACTCGACCGCTTCAATTTGCTGCGCCGTGGCTTCTACCGGCGCCGAAGGCGGCACCGCCTGATTGGCGTCGCTTAATTGGGTGATAAAGCCCGGTCGGGTAATGTCTACCGCACCGGCTTGGTTGGCAACATTAATGGCTCCGGCCGGCAGGCCGAGCGCATTATTAGGCGCCGGGCCCAGCAAGATGACCGAAGCCGTGCCGTCAGGGGCAACATCGCCGGCCACTGAAGTGCCGCGCACACCAATGGTGGCGCCCGGCAATTTGACCTTCATCGCATCGCGATCGGTTTTGGCGATTTGGCCGGATACAAAGCGAAACGCCCCTTGCGTAATGGAGGTGGATAATTTCGCATTGGCGGCATCGGCCGGGTCATAGACAAATTCATCAATCCGCATCACCGAATTGGCGCCAAGGGTGAAAATCGTTTCATCCAGCAGCATGACCTGCAAGCGGCCTTGGCTGCCGACCTTGATATCATCGCCCAAAAACACCGTTTGGCCCGATGACATTTGCCCGATGGCAGCCCCGCTTTGCAGCGACGCGGTGCGCACCACATCGCCGCGCAGGGCAGCCGTTACGCCGATTTGCGGGGCGGCTTGCGCCTGGGCGGCGGCATACAAAAATGTTAGGAAACAGGTTTGGACGAGGGTCGTCCGACGGGCTATCTGAAACATGATGAACTCCACATATATACAGCCGCACTATGCGTCGTATGGGGTGGTTTGTCACCGTTTGACCTGCTAAATTTATTTTAATGTTGGAGTTATGATGTTTTTGAGTAAATCGCCCCGCTTAGCAGGTATCGGTGCAGGTATCGGTCTCAGTTTTTTTGCAACACTTTTCCTCGTGCAATTGGCTCTCACGCAACCGGTCCATGCGCAAACCCTTCTGCGCGGGCCTGGTGCCGCCGCCTTGGATCCGATGTTTCAGGATGTGTTGAAAAAGCCGAATAATGTTGAATTAAACTTGGCCTTTGCGCGCCGCGCCATTGAGCTGGAAGATTTCGAGGCCGCTGTGGCGACCTTGGAACGTCTGCTCATCGGCCGTAGCGGCCTGCCGCTCATCCGCTTGGAACTCGGCATGTTATATCTGCGCCTCGAAGCCCCGGAGTTGGCCGAGGCGTATTTCCTGCAAGTGCTGGAAGTGCCCAATTTGGAAGCGGAACCGCGCCAGCGGGCCGAGATTTTGCTTGCCGAAACCCGCCGCGCCAGTCGCAAAGGCAGCTTTGCCCTGTCGAGCAGTTTCGGCATCAAACATTCAACCAATGCCTCGACCCAGGCAACGGCCGATGATTTCGAGCGGCAGAATTCAGAAAATAGCAGCATCAACCCATTGCTCAATGCCAATCAAAGCTCCGATATTGATAGCGATGCCAGCACCAGCGTGTCGTTGGGCATTTCTTATTCGCGTGAGCTGCAAGGGCTGACCGAGCGGCGCTTTTCCATGAGCCTCAATCGCTTTGCCAGTTTTCAACAGGACGACAATCCCGATTTGGAGGCCAATTTGGACAAGCTGGATGTCGGCGTCACAAGTTTCCGTGCCGGTCTGGTTATGCCATTGGTCCGGGCGCAGGGGCGGTTGCCGCTGAGCATTGACCCTTATTTGGCCGTTTCAAATGTCGATACGGATAGCGAGCGCAACTATTCGCTCACCGGCTCGGTCGGTGTGGTGATTAACGGATTTGCCAGCAGCCGGACGCCGCTTTCTTTGTCTCTCGAAGTGGGCAATAAATCGCATAATGACGATGCTAATGAGGCGCAAGACAGTGATATATATTCGCTGGGCGTCACCATGGGGCGTAATCATACATATGGCGGCTACAGTTCGTTCGGCTTGAAGTTTGATCGCACCGAGGCGCAGGGCAATCCGACGATTGCCGCTGAGGTGGCGTCGGGTGGCAGCAATGAATCACTCACCGGTGGGACATTTTCCTTTTCGCATAATTACCAACTGCGCGGCTGGCGCCTTGGCGCTGGCCTGAGCTGGCGGGAAAGCCGTCGCGACGGCTATTACCCGTTGCCATTGAACGAATATGTCGCGCGCAATCGCTATGACAAAGACGGTTCTGCCAATTTATCGCTCGGCACAACATTATTTGGTTTTTCGGTCGATTTGTCTGCCAGTTATTTCAAGCGCGACAGCAATATTGCCGGCGTCAATTATGATGACACCACCGGCTCGCTGACCTTCTCAAGGAGTTTCCAATGAGTAAAACATATATCGGTGAGAACCTGACCCGTTTTAGCCGCAATGCGCTGCGGCTCAGCACAGCGGCCGCCTTATGTCTGGCGCCGATGCTGTCGCAAGCCGATGCGGCGACCAAAGTCGGCGTCACCTCGGCGGTGATTCCGCAAGCGATGATTGGCGATACGCCGGGTGAATTGAAAACCGTGATGGTCGGTGATCAAGTTGACCAAGACGTGCTTATTGAAACCGGCACGCGCGGCCGCACGCAGGTTTTATTCGTTGACGGCTCAAGTATGAATATTGGCCCCAATTCGCGCATTGTGATTGACGAATTTGTTTTTGATGCCAGCCAGTTGTCCGGCAATTTGGGCGCGCGCATTGAAAAAGGCTCGATGCGTTTCATCGGCGGTGTTCTGTCGAAGCGCGCCAATCAGGTGCAGTTTGACGCCGGCGAGGCGACCGTCGGTATTCGCGGTGGCATTGCCAAAGTGGCCTTGGAAGAAAGCGGCAAATTAAAAGCCGAATTGGTGCACGGCAAATTGAGTGTGCAAACCCCGGAAGGGCTGTTTGAGACCGACCGTATCGGCACGTTGATTGAACGCGATGCCACAGGGGCCGTCGACTCACGCGCCGTCACCACGGAAGAGAAGAAGTCCGAATTGGACGATGAGGCGAAAGAGAACCTGATTATTCAAGAGGTTGAAACACCGACTGAAGTTGACGAAACAACAGCGTCGGCTCCGACAACAGAGGCTGAGCCAGATGTATTGGCCGAGAACCCGGTTGAAAACGGGTTGGTTGAGATTGATGAAAACGGCAATTTGAAATCCAGCGATGAGCTGGCGCAAATTGACCCGGAAGCGGCCAAGCTGATCGATGACGGGGCGATTGCCATTGATGAAAACGGCAATATCAACCCGACCGAGAAGATGTTGGAAGTCGATCCGATTGCCCAAAAAATGTTTGAAGAGGGCATGCTGGAGGTTGATGAAAACGGTTTCCTCGTGCCGTCGGCCAATTTCGACCAAAACGCGCTTTATGATGAAGTGGCGGTGGAAGAGCCGGCCATTGATTTGGTCAGCGATGCGACGCTGAAGGATTTTGGCTATGTCGAGCCGACCTTTATCGCCTCAGAAGAACGCAAAAAGCAGAACCTGCAAACCACGGAAGCGGTTTTGAAAAACGACCCGACTTCGGCGAAATTGTTCGAGCTGGGACAGTTGGAAATTGACCAAAACGGTTTTTTGAAGCCGAGTGAAAAATTTGACCCGATGACGGTGGCCCGCGCCGAGCGTTCAAGTCGCCTGAACCGCAAAACCTTTATCGATGATGGCGCGGCTGAGAAATTGATGCTGCAAAGCGGTGTGTTTGATACGAAAATCACCACCCGCGTGGTCGGCCGCGATTTGGCGAGTGATTTTTACAGTGCCGAAGTGACCAAAGTGGTCAGCGCCGATATTGTCCGCGAAGACGCCATTAATGCGATTGAAAAACTCGCCGTCAGCAATGGCATTGCGCTGCCTGATGATGTGAAAACCCGCAATCTCGACGAATTGGTCGCGCTTGGTGGTGCCCTGTCGACCAGCGACGCGCTGACCAGCCGCTATCGCGATGGGGAAACCGCCGTGACCGTACCAAAGGTCGAAATTGACACCAAAGATGGTGAGGTGGTGCTGCGCAGCTTGGATGAAACGGGCGACAGTATTGAAGTGAAAGCCGATGACTTCTACACGGATTTGGCGACCGGTAAGGTGGACAGCGCTTTGGCCAGCCGCATTATCGCCATTGAATCGATTGAAAAGTTTGTCGACAGCGGAGCCACGAACATTGGCTCAACGATTGATCGGGGGCTGGATGAGCAAATCGTTTTCGTTCCTGAAATTACCAAGGACGTTAAAGTCGACACAATTGACGATATCGGCAAAGGCGCCTTTATCGACGGTCTCAATAAAGACTTTATCGATGAAGATGTCGGTACGGATCTAATCTCTCTGGTGGATACCAACATTGTTGATGCCGGTCGCATTTACATCGAGCCGGAAGTCGATAATGAAGTGCCCGAAGAGCAAGAAACCACAGCACCTTCTACAACGACGGTTTCCAGAGATGAGGAAATCGCTCGTACGACCATTGAGGACAAAAAAGAGACTGAGCAGGTCGGGCAGACAAATTACTATTATTTTTCGCTGGCCGGTCAACGTAACCCAAAAGGTACGACAAATTGGGGGGACGGCAATCCGCTTTATTGGACCGCTTATAATAGCCGCTTTCGCGAGGAAGATGTCGCCATTCACTATAGCGACAAGACTTTTGATATTGATGTCTTTGCCGCCTATCAGTCGGGAGACAATCAAAACGGTATCTCTTTTGCCAGTAATAGGAATTTGGGCCGGGTCAGAGATATTCTTGCGGAAAACAATCTGTCATTCAAATTGGCCGTAACGGCCGTAACGACCGTCGCGGGCGTCCAGAACATTAGCCAAAATGTCCTTTCGCATAGTTCACAAGGCATGAGTGCCGCGCATTTGCAGCGCTTGGCCAGTTCAGCCGGGTCGTCCGTCACCGTGTGTGAATGCGATTATATCGCCACGGGCATCTGGAGCACGGCAAGCTTTACCGATACTGCGCTGCAAAATATTACTTATGAGCATAAGGGGCATTGGGCCATTGGCGCGCCATTGAGCTCCGATACGCTGCGGTCACTGGCGAAAATGCAGGCCAGCTTTACCGGTCACGCTTATGGCACGGCGACCGGGGCAGGCGGGTCGAGCACGGGATTTGGCACGGTGCAAGTCAATTTGGATTTTGCCAATCCATATAGCAGCGCCAACACTTGGAGTCTGACTAATTTCACGGCCGGCTCGGTGGTCTCAAATCTCAACGCATCATCCGTTTTGACCATGCGCGATGGCGCTTATGCCGGCAACACCGGCAATGTGTCGGTCGATGGGGCGCTTCACGGCACTTATAATAGTCGTTCGCCCGGTGCTCTGCAGACTGGCGGCACCTTCTCGGTCAATAGTTCGACCTATTCGGTGCACGGTAGCTTTGCGGCCCAAGCGACAAGCATCACACCGTCAAATTAAATAAAAAGGGCGTCACCTGAGGTGACGCCCTTTCTCCTCTGCTCAGGCTGCTGCGGCCTTGAGGCTTACTTGCCTTGCCAATTCGGAGCACGCTTTTCGGCAAAAGCGGTGGCACCTTCGCGGGCATCCTCTGAAGAAAACACCGGGTTCATGATTTCTTGCTGGCGCTTCCAAATCTCATCATGCGGCCAGGTTTTATATTCTTTCATGATTTTCTTCGAGGCGGCTGTGGCCAGCGGGCCATTGACGGCAATGCGGGCGGCCAATTCTTTGGCACCCTCCAAGGCTTTGCCTTCATCGGCCAGAGCGTTGACCAGACCGACTTCATACATCCGTTCGGCGGTGTAATGGTCGCCGGTCATCACCATTTCCATGGCAATACGCTCCGGGATTTGCTGCGGCAGGCGGAACACGCCACCGGCACCGGCCACCAAGGACCGCTTAACCTCCGGCAGGCCGAATTTGGTGGCCCGTGAGGCAACCACCATGTCGCAAGCCAGCACCAGTTCAAATCCGCCGGCCAGCGCATAGCCTTCCGTGGCCGCAATCAGCGGTTTGGCCGGTACATATTGGCTCAATCCACCAAACCCACGGCCCGGCACGACCGGCGTTTCACCGGCCAAAAAGCCTTTCAAATCCATACCGGAGCAGAATGTGCCGCCATTACCGGTCAGCACGGCGACGCGAATATCGCTATCGGCTTCAAACTGATCAATGGCTGCCGAAATGCCTTCCGACATGGATTTGTTCATGGCGTTTTTGGCTTCCGGGCGGTTCATGGTGATGGTCATCACGCCTTCGGCAATGTCGACCAGTACTTCTTGTGTATCGCTCATTAAAGTCTCCCAATTCGATATGCCGTCATTCAACACGGCTGTTTGGCGGGTGTCAATTCACCGCTTGGGGCTGCGGCTTTTGGTTGCCCTGTTTGGTTCGGCTTGGCAGCGCCTTTCGCTTTGTTTATGGTATCAGCCAGTTTGGGAGGACTTTTATGAAACCTGAGATTATTGCCGTCTTGTGCGTATTCGTTGCCTTTTCGCTGGTCGAAATGTGGCGCGTCGGTTTGTTTCGGAAAAAAGATGCCGTCAAAGGTGACGGCTTGGTCGAGTTGATTTCAACCCTGACCCTATTGCTATTTACCCAGCCCTTCATCATCGGCACGACGATGTTTTTGGGGCTTACTTATTTTCCGCAATATGAAAATGCGCTGGCCCATTGGTCGATACCGGCTCAAATCGCCATGCTGCTGGTGTTTGACGATATGCTGCAATATTGGTGGCACCGCCTGTCGCATTCAACGCCATGGCTGTATAAGCTGCACCGCCCGCACCATAATGCCGGTTATATGAGCACCCGTTTGGTCTATCGCAATGGCATTTGGTATTACATGTTCATGCCGGCCATATGGGGGTCGGCGCTGATGGTTTATCTCGGTTTTGGCTGGGTCTATGCGTTTTATATTGTCGTCAAGCTGACCATTATTACCGGCGCCCATTGCGATTGGCAGTGGGACGCGCCGCTGTATAAAATCAAGGCGCTGTCGCCGGTCATGTGGGTGGTTGAGCGGGTTATCTCAACCCCGTCGACACACTCCATGCATCACGGCAAACATAAGGCCGATGGGGTGACCAATTACAAAGGCAATTACGGCAATTTGCTGTTTTTCTGGGATGTGGTGTTCGGCACGGCGAAAATTTCCCGCCAACGGCCGCCCTCCTATGGGGTGGAGGAATTGCCGGAAACCAGCGTGGCTGAACAATTATTGTGGCCGCTGGTGCGCAAGAAAGCCGGTTAACGGGTTAAGAGGGAGATACTTATGAGCAATAAATATGAAGCGGCGCACGGCGCCGAAGGACCGCAAAACTTTACGGAGTTTTTTCCGTATTATTTGCGCGAGCATGCCCACCCGACCTGTCGAGCTTTGCATTATATCGGCACAACGCTGGTGCTCTGCGTGGTTGCTTATGCCGTTTACACGGGCCAGTTGGCTTATCTGTGGCTGATGCCACTGGTCGGCTATTTCTTCGCCTGGGTCGGGCATTTCTTCATTGAAAAAAACAAGCCTGCCACTTTTACCTACCCATTGTGGTCTTTGATCGGCGATTTCAAAATGTATTTTTTGTTTATCTCCGGTCGGCTCGGTCCGCGGTTAGATGCGTTGGGCATTCCACGATAGGCTAAAAAATGGGCAAAAAACAAAAATTTTAAAAACCGCCTAATAAATAGGCAATATTGAGGTTAGAAGAGGGGCGTTTGACGCCCCTTTTCGCGTTTTACGCGGTTTTTCATTTTGGCATGACTTTTGCATAAAAGGGGCAGCATTTAGCTGAAAAGGAGATACTCATGACTAAAATGCAGAAAACACTGGCCGCTTTACTGGTCTCAAGCACGGCGCTGACCGGTCTGGTACAGGCTGCCGAAGTGGAAGCCAATGTCGGCATCACATCGGATTACATTTGGCGCGGCGTGTCGCAAAATAATGGTGGCACCAGCGCATCAGGCGGTTTGGATGTCAGCTATGAAAGCGGTGCTTATGTCGGTCTTTGGGTCGGCGATACGGCCGCCTCTGACAGTCCAACCACGGAAGCCGATTTTGGTACGCAAGAGCTCGACCTGTATTTCGGCTATGCCGGTGAGGCCGGCGGCCTGTCATATGATGTCGGCTATCTCGCCTATATGTATCCGTCCAGCCAATCAGACGATCACGAAGCCGACTTTAGCGAAGTTTACGTGACCTTGGGTAAAGGCCCGATTTCCGTCTCTTACTATTATTTGGCCGATGGCGATGACGCCGATGCCGGTGATTCTACTTACGTGGCGGTTGATTATGAAACCGAGCTTGGCGGTGATTATGGCTTCTCGCTGCATTACGGCATTTATGACGGTGATTTTGTCGGCGAAGACTCCATCACCGATATTGTTGCCACCGTATCAAAAGGCGATTTTTCGCTGGCGCTCGTGACCACAGATGGTGACGGCTTGGCCGACACTGCTGACGAAGACCCGCGCTTTGTCGCGAGCTGGGGCACAAGCTTCTAAAGCTTGATAATGAGAGGTTCCTCCCAATGAAACTTATCCTTGCCATTATCAAGCCATTCAAAGTGGAAGCGGTGCGTGAAGCACTTGCCTCCGCGGCGATTGACGGCATGACGACATCCGAAGCCAATGGCTTTGGGCGTCAAAAAGGTCAGACCGAGATTTATCGCGGGGCTGAATATGAAGTGAACTTTCTGCCGAAAATTCGGCTGGAAGTGGTTGTTGCTGATAAAGATGTCGATGCCGCCTGCGCCGCCATTTGCGACGCGGCGTTTACCGACAAGATCGGCGACGGCAAAATTTTCGTCATCAATGTAGAGGATGCCATGCGCATCCGTACCGGTGAAACCGGAGAAGCGGCTCTCTAGCCGCGCAAAGGAGCACAGTATGTTTAACAAATTCATTCAGAAAATAGGGTTAGGCGCTGCACTCAGCGCCGGCACTCTAGCCTTAATCAGTGGTCCCGCTATGGCTGAAGGCCCGGTCGGCGTCAGCCCGGAAACCGCTTATATTTTCAACACATTCCTGTTTTTGGTGTGCGGCTTTTTGGTCATGTTTATGGCGGCCGGTTTCGCCATGCTGGAAAGCGGCATGGTGCGGTCGAAAAACGTCGCCACCATTTGCCTGAAAAACATTTCCCTGTTTTCGATTGCCGGTCTGATGTACTGGCTGGTCGGCTATAATCTGATGTATGGCATTGAAGAAGGCGGCTATATTGGCGAGCTTTTCTCCAGCTGGGCGGCTGATGACAGCGCCATTGCCGGCGATGCGGCCGACTTCTCAGGCGGCTATGCGGCCGGTTCTGACTGGTATTTCCAAATGGTCTTTTGCGCCACCACCGCCTCGATTGTTTCCGGCACGGTGGCCGAGCGCATGAAATTATGGCCGTTCCTGTTGTTCACGCTTTTCCTTACCGGCTTTATTTACCCGATCGTCGGTAGCTGGGAATGGGGCACAGGCTGGTTGGACGCCATGGGCTTTTCTGACTTTGCCGGGTCAACTTTGGTTCACTCAACCGGTGGTTGGGCCGCTTTGGTCGGCGCCATTATTCTTGGCGCCCGCAGCGGCAAATATGGCCCTGATGGCCAAGTCAATCCGATGCCCGGTTCTTCCATGCCCTTGGCCACTTTGGGCACATTCATTTTGTGGCTCGGCTGGTTCGGCTTTAATGGCGGCTCGCAATTGGCGTTGGGCTCCGGTGCCGATGCAGCAGCCATTTCAAATATTTTCATCAACACCAATATGGCAGCTGCGGCCGGTGTTGTTGCCGCCATGCTGGTCAGCCAAGCCTTGTATAAAAAGGTCGACCTGACCATGGCGCTGAACGGCGCGATTGGCGGTCTGGTATCCATTACCGCTGAGCCGCTCACCCCGTCCATTCCGTCGGCCGTCTTTATCGGTGCTGTTGGCGGTGCTTTGGTGGTGTTGACCGTGCCGCTGCTCGACAAGTTGAAAATCGACGATGTGGTCGGTGCCATTCCGGCCCACTTGGTGTGCGGCATTTGGGGCACGCTGATTGTGCCGCTCACCAATGGCGACGCCTCTTATGGGGTGCAGCTGCTGGGCGTTATTTCGGTCGGCATTTTCGTCAGCCTGGTCAGTGCGGTGCTGTGGTTCGCCATGAAAGCGACCATTGGCCTGCGGGTTGATGAGGAAGAAGAGCTTTTGGGTCTCGATAAAGCTGAGCTTGGTATCGAAGCCTATCCTGAGTTTGCACGCGGATAACCCTTGAGCTGCAAAAGAACCCCGGCATCGCAAGATGCCGGGGTTTTTTGTTCTTATACGCCGCTTTAAGGGCCGGCGTTAAAATTCACTTCATCAACGATTTCGCTGGCCCGTTTACGCAAGGCCGCTATGCGGTCCAAGGCAAGGCTGTCGGGAGTAAATGCGCCCCAGCTTTTTACCCGCTCAGAGACCGCAACATCGGTGCGGATCGGGTATTCGAAATTGACCTCGGCATAAACACGCTGCGCTTCCGGCGATACAAGAAATTCCATCAGCTTTTGCGCATTGGCCTTATTGGGCGCGTGTTTAGCCATCGCCATGCCGGAGACATTCATATGTGCGCCGCCGCGCGGCATGGACGGGAAGATGATATTGACCGATTTGGCCCAGTCTTTTTGTTCCGGCTTTTTCTCATTGGTTTGCATTTTGCCCATATAGTAAGTGTTGCCGATGGCCATATCGCAAGCCCCGCCATAAACCCGGCGCACTTGCGCGCGATCATTGCCGGACGGCTTATTGGCCAGATTTTTTTTCAGCCCGGTCAGCCAAATTTTGAATTCGGCTTCGCCCATATGGTCAAGCAGGGCGGCAAATAAGGCGATATTATACGGGTGCTGGCCGGAGCGCAGACAGATACGGCCTTTCCATTGCGGCAGCGCCAATTCGGCAAATGTCAGACCGGTCTCACTGACCCGTTGTTTTGAGGCATAGGCGACCCGCGCCCGCCAGGTCAGGCCAAACCATTTATCGTAACTGCCACGCGCCGCTGCCGGAATGTGCTTTTGCAATAGTGCTGATGTCACCGGTTGCGCAACGGCGCGGGCCGCCTGCAAGCGGCCAATATCAACGGTCAAAATGACATCGGCCGGCGAGCGTGTGCCTTCCGCCTTGACCCGCTCAATCAGGCCCTTTTTGGCAAAAACGGTTTTCACCTGAATGCCTGTTTGCGCAGTAAATTTATCAAACAGCGGCTGCACCAAAAATGGTTGCCGATAGCTGTAAACATGCACGGTTTCAGCCGCATGGGCAGCCGTCGGAGCCATAAGGCCGGTCGACAGCAAAGCGGCGCTCAGTGTGGCAAGCAGGGGGCGGGAGGCGGTCATGATGATACTTTCTGCAATTGCGAATGATTATCAAAAGCAGTGTATAGGCAAACAAGGGTATGCCGTCAAGCGGTGATTGACCCGATGAGCGGTCGTCTTGGTCTAGGCGTCTTCTTGCCCGATATTTTTCAAAAACGGCAGCAGCGTCATATATTTGGCCGGCAGCAAACGGCGTGCCCAATCGACATAATAAGCGTCAAAGCCGATAAGAATGCGCGCCTTGTTTTTCTTCAGCCCCTTAATGATGGTTTTGGCGGCCCCTTCCGGTTCGGTCATGGTAAACTGCCGGAACCGCTCAATCGCCTCTTCGCGTTCGGCCTCCATATCGGGCCCTTGCTGGAAGCGGGCATGACGGACAATATTGGTGTTAATCCCGCCCGGATGGATGGTGGTGACGTTAAGACCGGCGTCTCGCGTTTCATGGCGCAGCGCCTCGGTGAAACCCAGCACACCGAATTTGGCGGCATTATATGCGCTTTGCGTCGGCACACCGACAAGGCCGAAGATAGATGATACATTGGCAATGTGGCCGCGACCGGCTTTCAGCATTTGCGGCAAAAAGGCTTGGCTGCCATGCACCACGCCCCAGAAATTAATATCCATTATCCATTGGAAATTATCCATGGTGATTTCTTCGACCGTGGCGCCATGCGCGACACCGGCATTATTGAGCACCAAATCAGCCGACCCGTATTTTTTTTCAACCTTGGCAGCCAGCGCAAAAACCGCGTCACGGTCAGCTACATCCAATTGATGCGTGTCCATTTTGCCGCCTGCCGCTTCGAGGTCGGCGGCCACTTGTTTAAGCATATCCATGCGCAAATCGCAGCCGATAATGGTCGCGCCCTCGGCGGCCAATGCCTTTGCGGTTGCCGCACCAATGCCGCTGGCCGCGCCGGTGATGACACAAATACTGTCTTTGATTTGTCGCATGATATTTCCTCCCAGGATGCCTTGCTTGTTTGCGCAAGAGTGTGGCGGAAAAAATGCTTTGAGAAAACCCCCGCCGATAAATAATCGCAGCCCATAAGCAAATAAGACGAAGGCAAATAAAAAGCCCCGCCAGAGCGGGGCTTTGAAGGGACCTTAGCCGGTTTTGCGTTTGCGCCGCCGTTCCAAAGGTTGATAGGCGGTGGCCGCATGGGTGGTGCAATACGGGCTGCCGCTTTTGGCGCGGGCGCCGCAGAAATGGAAATCATGCGTGCCCGGATCGCCAATCGGCCATTTGCAGGTATGCTCGGTCAGGTGCAACACGCTGGCCCGTTCTTCGGCGCTCAAAATCGGCTCCGGCACCACTTGGTCTTTAATCTCATCCAACTCGCTGCTGCGGAACCGCGCATTGCCGGATAATGATGGGGTGGATGGGCGGGCCCGTGTGGCGGCCGATACTTTGGCGGTAGAGACGCGGGCTGGTGTGGCGCGGCCGGACAGGCCGAGGCGGTGCACTTTGCCGATTACCGCATTGCGGGTCACGCCGCCCATTTTGCGGGCAATTTGACTGGCGGACAGCCCGTCAGTCCATAATTGTTTAAGCATTTCAACGCGTTCTTCGGTCCAGGCCATGATTCCACCCTCTCCTTATTTGGTTCGATGCGCCACATCTAGTGGCGATGCACCTTCTTTCTACTAAATGTAGTGGGTTTGGGGAATCTGATTCTGCCATTTATCCACACGATTCGAATCATCAAGAACCGAGAAACCGCTTGATTATTCGCTTGCACCGCCGCGTTTTCGACCTATTCTCTGCCGCATGAGCGTCACATCACAATCTTCCAAACCGGTGCAAGCCACTGATTCCTCGGCCTATCCTGAATTGGGGGTGCGCCATTTCGGCCGCTTCAACACGCTGGGCCTGTGGACGCTGTATAAAAAAGAAGTGCGCCGCTTCACCAAAGTGTGGATGCAGACGCTGATGGCGCCGATCATCACCACTTTGCTGTTTTTGGCGATTTTCTCTTTGGCGCTGGCCGGTTTGCGGCCGGATATTAATGGTGTGCCATTTGTCAATTTCTTGGCCCCCGGCCTGATTATGATGGCATTGGTGCAAAACGCCTTCGCCAATAGCTCGTCCTCTCTGCTGGTCGCCAAAGTGCAAGGCAATGTCACTGACTTTCTCATGCCGCCTCTGTCGCCCTTGGAGCTGAATATCGGCATCACTATGGGCGGCTTGACCCGCGGTCTGTTTGTCGGCTTCGGCACATTTTGTGGCATGTCGCTATTTGTCGACCTCAACGTCCATAGCCTTGCGGCGGCGCTGTTTTACGCCGCCATGGCCTCAGCCCTTTTGGCACAAATCGGGCTGATTGGCGGCATTTGGGCGGAAAAATTCGACCATTTGGCGACCATCACCAATTTCGTCATCACGCCTTTGGCATTTTTGTCGGGCACTTTTTATTCGGTCAGCCAATTGCCTGATTTTGCTTATGCCATCACGCAATATAATCCGTTCTTCTACATGATTGACGGCTTTCGCTATGCGATGACCGGTGTCGCCGAAGGCTCATTGCTGTTTGGCGCGCTGTATTTGACCGGGCTGACACTGGCCAGCTCGGTTGCTTGCCAGATGATTTTGGCACGCGGCTGGCGCCTGAAAAGTTAAGCAGTGAAAAGTTAGCGACTTGCTCAAAACCCCCTTTTTAGGGTAATAAATACCCTCAGCAAGCCGCCTTCGCTGAAACGATGAGGCGGCTTTTTCTATTGCAGCAATAAAGCTGATGGAGAGCACAATGAGCAGCGGCACAAATGGACATATCCCTTCAAAGAGCCCTTTACAGAGCCATGTCATGCCGAATTATGCCCGCGCCGATTTAAGCTTTGCGAGCGGCAAGGGGGCTTGGTTGACGACCACGGATGGCGCGAAATATCTCGATTTCGGCTCTGGCGTGGCAGTCAATACGCTTGGCCATGCGCACCCGAAACTGACCGCCGCGTTGAGCGCGCAGGCAGAAAAGCTCTGGCACGTTTCCAATCTCTATCGCATTCCTGAGCAGGAGGCGCTGGCCGACACGTTGTGCGCCCATAGTTTTGCCGAGCTGGTTTTCTTTGCCAATTCCGGCGCCGAAGCGGCCGAAGGCATGATTAAGGCGATGCGGAAATATCACGCCGCCAATGGGCATCCGGAAAAAGTCACACTTATCGGCTTTGCCGGCGCGTTTCATGGCCGCACATTGGCCGCTTTGGCAGCGGCCGGCAATCCGGCCTATTTGGAGGGCTTTGGCCCGGTGCCGCAAGGTTTTGCCCATTGCGAAGAGCTGACCATTGAAGCGGTGGAAGCGCTGATTGATGAGACAACCGCCGGTATTTTAATCGAGCCGGTGCAGGGCGAGGGTGGCGTGCGCAATGTCGGAACCGGTTTTTTGCGCCAGTTACGGGCGCTGTGCGACAAGCACGATATCCTGTTGGGGCTTGATGAAGTGCAATGCGGCATTGGCCGTAGCGGCAAATTATTTGCCCATGAATGGGCCGGTATCGAGCCCGATGTGGCGGCCATTGCCAAGGGCATTGGCGGCGGTTTTCCGCTTGGCGCGATTTTGACCACAGAAGCGGTCGGCCGTGTCATGCAACCCGGCACGCATGGCTCGACCTATGGCGGCAATCCGTTGGCCTGCACGGTCGGCAGTGCGGTGTTGGGCGAAGTGCTGAGCGATGGGTTTCTCGACCGTGTTATCGACATGGCGACTTACTTCCGGCAGCATTTGGCGCGGATTATTGATGAAAACCCGCATGTGTTCAGCGAATTGCGGGGCGAGGGGCTGATGATCGGTCTGAAATGTGTGCCGCTCAATGGCGATGTTGTGGCCGCCTTGCGCGACCGCCATTTGCTCAGCGTTGGGGCCGGTGACAATGTGCTGCGGCTGTTGCCGCCGCTGAATATTGAGAAACAAGATGTCGATTGGGCGCTGGCGGCGATTGAACAGGCCTGTGCCGATTTGGCCAACACGCAAAAAGATACGCAACAAGAAGAGGGATAAATGACCCAGCCACTCCATTTCCTTGATCTGGCAGATTTGCACGGCACGCAAATGCGCGACTTGCTCGACGCGGCAGCCAGCCGCAAAGCGGCCCGCGCCGGTTTGCCGAAAGCGGCGGTTGATGCCGATGCGCCCTTGGCGGGCCATATGCTGACGATGATTTTTGACAAGCCGTCGACCCGCACCCGCCTGTCTTTCGATGTGGCGATGCGGCAATTGGGCGGCCAGACCATGGTGCTGAACCAGTCGGACATGCAATTGGGGCGCGGCGAGAGTGTCAGTGATACGGCGCAGGTTTTGTCGCGCTTCAGCGATGTCGTCATGCTGCGCACCGGCCCGCATGAAACGCTGACCGAATTGGCGGCAGAATCGGCAATTCCGGTGATTAACGGGCTGACGGCGCATAGCCATCCATGTCAAATCGTTGCCGATTTGATGACCTTTGAAGAGCATAAGGGCAAGCTGGCCGGGCAAAGACTGGCTTGGCTGGGCGATGGCAATAATGTCGCCGTGTCCTTTGTGCAAGCCGCCGCTTTGTTGGATTTCGAATTGGCGCTGGCGGTGCCGGAGGCGTTTGCCGTGCCGCAAGCTGAAATTGAGGCGGCCCGTGCCAAGGGCGCGAAAATTACTCTTTGCGCCACAGCTGAAGAGGCGGCAAGCGGCGCGGCGGCGTTGATTACCGATTGCTGGGTGTCGATGAGCGATGACCCGGCAACGGCAGAAAAACGGGCGGCCGCTTTTGCCCCTTATCAAGTCACGGCCGATTTGATGGCGCTGGGCGATACGCCGATTTTCATGCATTGCCTGCCCGCCTATCGTGACAGCGAAGTGACGGCTGAGGTAATGGACGGGCCGCATTCTGTGGTGTTTGACGAAGCGGAAAACCGCGCCCATGCGCAAAAAGCGGTGTTGTTATATTGTCTGGAGAAATTGCATGGCTGAGCCTTCTGTCGCAGCGCAAGATTATGTGCTGCCGTTTCGAATTGAGGGCCACAATGTCAATGGCCGTGTCGTTAAGCTGAACCGCCTGGCCTCTGATGTGCTGACGCGGCATGACTATCCGGAAGCGGTCAGCCGCTTGCTGGGCGAGGCGCTGGTGCTGGCCTCCATGCTTGGCACCATGTTGAAATTTGACGGCCGGTTTATCTTACAATTGCAGGGCACCGGGCCGATTACCATGCTGATGGCCGATTACACCCCCGATGAAAACGGCATTGGGGGCTTGCGCGGTATGGCGCAATTTGATGCCGAGGCGGTCAGCGCGGCGCTGAAGGGTGAGGCCACACCAATTGGTCTGTTGGGCGAGAAAAGCCATATGGCCTTCACTGTCGACCAAGGCGCCGATATGGAGCGGTATCAGGGCATTGTGCCGCTTGAGGGTGATACGCTGGCCGATGCCGCATTGGGTTATTTTGACCGCTCCGAGCAAATCGGCACGGCGTTGAAATTGGCTGCCGCGCCCTTGCTTTTGGCCGGTGGTAAAACCGAATGGCGGGCCGGGGGTATTGTGGTGCAGCAAACTGCTGCGACGGGCGGCATTGAGCTGCCGCCGGAAGGCGACCCGGATTATGTCGATGATGAATGGAACCGGCTGCAAATTCTGCTGCACACCACAGAGGACAGCGAATTGCTGGATCAGGATTTGAGCGGCGAGCGACTGGCCTATCGGCTGTTTCACGAGGATGGGGTGCGGGTGTTTGACACGCGCGGCTTGCAATTTGCCTGCCCGTGTTCGCGCCAGCGCGTCGCCAATATGTTGGCCGGCCTACCGCCACAAGATGTCAGCGAAATGCAAATGCAGGAGACCATTGAGGTCAATTGCGAGTTCTGCAATGAGCAATACAGCTTCACGCCGCAAGAGGCGTTTGCCGACAGCCTGAAACCAAACTGATTTTGTCGTCTCGTGTGACTGGTAAGCGCCGTTTGGTGCGTTATATCTAAGGCAAAGAGAATGGAAAAAGCGAATGAGTTGGCGAGATAAATTATCGACCCGCATGGCGGCGCTGCGGCATTTCAGCCAGCGTCACCGTTGGGCGCGCCTGCCGTTACCGCTTTTGGTTTTGGCGGCCGGTGTGTTTGTGTTCTCGCTTTTGGGCTCCACAAAGCCGGAAACCAAGCCGGTCGAAAACCGCGAACGGGTATGGTCCGTGGCAGCCCGCACCGTCAGCTATGGCGTTGTCGAGCCGCGCATTGAAGTGTTCGGTGAATTGCGCGCCAAACGGCAATTGCGGCTGCGCGCTCTGGTCAGCGGTGAGGTGGTTGCGACCGCTGAGAATTTTGAAGACGGCGCGCGCGTTGCCAAGGGCGATGTGCTTTTGAGCATTGACCGCTTTACCTATGAAAACCGTCTGGCTGAGGCGCAAGCGCAATTAAAAGGGGCGAAAGCCTTATTGACCGAGCGCAAAGCCTCGGTGCGGCTGGCCTATCAGGATTATAAGCGGGCCAAGAAATTATTTGATAAAGGCACAGTGTCGAAAAAGACCTTGGATGATCGCAAGACCGACCACACCATTAAAAAAGCGCGGCGCGACCAGCAGCAATCTGTGGTTGACGGGCTGGCCGTACAGGTCAAACGGGCGGCGCGCGATTTGAAAAACACTGAAGTGGTGGCACCGTTTGCCGGTTATCTGACGGCGATTGGCGCCCGCGAAGGCAAAGTGCTAAACCCGAACGACCAAATTGCCATGCTGTTTGATGCCGATAATTTTGAGGTCGCGTTTAATCTGTCCGACGATGAATATGGTCGCTTTTTAAGCCGCAATGCCGAGATTGTCGGCCGCCCCATCACCATTGCCTGGGATGTCGGCGGCGAGCGTATTACGCTGCAAGCCATCATCAAACGGGTCGGTGCGCAAATCTCTCAAGCGACGCGCGGCGTCGATGTTTATGCCGAATTGCAGGGGCCGGTGTCGTCCAATTTGCGCGGCGGCGCATTTGTCAAAGTCGATTTGGTGGCGCAACCGGTGCCCGATGTCATGGCACTGCCGAAAGATGCGATTTACGGCGACAATACGGTTTACCGCATTGCCGATGGGCGGCTGCAACCGGTGGTATTGAGCGATTATATTGACGATGGGGCGCAAGTGCTGTTGCGCAGCGGGCTTGAAGCCGGGGAGCAGGTTTTGCTGACGCGGTTTAATGAAGCAGCCCCCGGTGTTGCCGTTAAAGTGCTGGAGACCCGCTAATGGGTGGCCCGTTAACGCCGGCCATTGAATTATTCTCGCGGCATCGCAACGCCGCCAATCTGTTGTTCATTTCGATGATTCTGTTTGGCTTTTTCGGCCTCAGCAATCTCAATGTGCAGTTTTTCCCGACCACGGAAATTAAAATCGTTAACATCACGGTGCCATGGGCCGGGGCCTCGGCGCAGGATGTCGATAAAAACATCGTCGCTACCATTCAGCCGGAAGTGCGGTTTATTGACGGGGTGAAGGAGTTTTCCTCCACCTCGCGGCAAAGCGTGGCGACCATTTCGCTGGAATTCATGCCGCAGACCGATATGCAACGGGCGGTTGGTGAGGTCGAGGCGGCGGTCAATGCGCTGACCACCTTGCCCAAGGATTCGGAAAAACCGATTATCTCGCAAGTGACGTTTTTTGAGAGCGTCGCCTCAGTATTGGTTTCCGGCCCGTTTGAAGAACGCGCTTTGCGCGCCTATGCCAAGCAAATCCGCGACGGTTTGTTGGAGCGCGGCATCGATAAAATCATTTTCGAAGGCTATCGCGACGAAGAGGTTTGGGTTGAGGCGGAAGCCGCGCAATTGCGCCGCTATGATATGACGCCGGATGAGATTGGCCGCAAACTGGCCGGCTCGTCTTTGGATGTGCCGGGCGGTGTGCTGCGCGGCGCGGTAGAGCGGCAAGTGCGCGCCGTCGGTCTGGCGCAAACGGCTGACGAGATCGGCAATATTGTTGTCCGCGCGGCCCCCGATGGACGGCTCATTCGGGTCAGCGATGTGGCGCAGGTCAGCGACACATTTGACGCCGGACAACCGGAGGGCTGGTCGGGTGACGATCGCGCCATTCGGCTGATTGTGCAGCGCACCAAAAACGGCGACTCGCTGCAATTGACGGAAGTGTTGCGTGATTACATTGCCGAGGTCGGCCCGTCTCTGCCGCCGACCTTGAAAGTGGAAATTTTTGACGTCAATGCCGATAAGATTATCGAGCGCATCAATGTGCTGTTGTTTAACGGCGTCACCGGCATGGCGTTGGTGCTGTGCATTTTATTTTTGTTTTTGAATGGCCGCATCGCTTTTTGGGTGGCGGCCGGTATTCCCGCCTCATTGATGGCGACCTTTGGCGTCATGCTGTATCTCGACATGACCATTAACATGCTGTCGCTTTTCGCGCTGATTATGACGGTCGGCATTATTGTCGATGATGCGATTGTGGTCGGTGAGCATTCAGCCACGCTGAGCGAGCGCGGCGCCTCGGCGCAAGCCGCTGCCGAGGGTGGTGCCATTCGCATGACCCTGCCGATTACCGCCGCCGCGCTGACCACATTGGCGGCGTTTATTCCAATGCTGCTGATTGACGGCGTGTTGGGCCAGTTTGTTCGCGCCATTCCTTTGGTGGTGTTGAGCGTTTTGATTGCCAGCTTGGTCGAGTGCTTTTTCGTGCTGCCCGGCCATTTGAGCCACGCGCTGGCCAAGCCGCAAAAAGCACCGCAGGGTTTGCGCAAAAAATTCCTCGACGGGTTTGATAATTTCCGTGACGGCCGCTTCCGGCGTTTTGTGACCGTGGCTTATGATCGTCGCTACACTACCGCGGCGGTCGGCGTGGCGATATTGATTATATGCATCGGCTTGCTATCGGGTGGTCGTGTGTCCTTCCGTTTCTTCCCGTCACCGGAAGGCGAGGTGGTCAATGCTTATGTGTTCTTTCAGCCCGGCACCAAGCGGGATGCAACGCGCGACGGCACCAAGCTGATTGAGCAAGCGCTTTTTGATGCGGAAAAAGCTTTGGCACCGGAGGCG
>JBMHCM010000132.1:0-19216 GCA_049889915.1 Parvibaculales bacterium | reverse complement strand
CATCAAGAAACGCTTGCGGTTTGGCCGCCCCGCCGCGGTCGACCGATAGCGCCATCACCGTCACATTGCGGTCGCCATAGCGCGCCGCAAGCGCATCCAATTGCGGCATTTCCTTGCGGCATGGCGCACACCAAGTAGCCCAGAAATTAACCACCAGCCACTGCCCTTTATGGGCCTGCAAATCCGTGGCGCTGCCATCAGCTTTTTGCAGAGCCAAAACCGGCAGGCTTTGCGGCACTGCATGGGTGACGAAATTTTTCAGCTGCGGCCCATCGGCTTGATTTGCCGGTGTTTTTTCTGCCCCGCTTGGCTTGCCTTGGTCGTCTGCCTTCATGTATAGGGTCTGGGTGCCGGCGACAGCCAGCAGCAGCACGACAATCAGCCCCGCCATTTGGCCTTTACGGGTGCGGACAAATGCTGAAAATTGTGACATAACGAGACCTCCTAACGGGGAGCAGAAAATGAGCAATCGCATGTGGGGCGGCCGGTTCGGTGGCGGCCCCGATGACATTATGGAAGAAATTAACGCATCCATCGGATTTGACCAGCGCCTGTTTGCGCAGGACATTCGCGGCTCATTGGCGCATGCCGATATGTTGGTGGCGCAAGGCATTATCAGCGCCGAGGACGGCGCGCAAATTCGCGGCGGCTTGGAACAGATCCAAACCGAGATTGAAAGCGGCGCATTTACCTTTTCGCGGGCCCTTGAAGACATTCATATGAATATTGAAGCGCGGCTGTCAGAGCTCATCGGCGCGGCCGCCGGTCGGCTGCACACGGCGCGCTCGCGCAATGACCAAGTGGCGACCGATTTCAGACTTTATGTCCGCGACACGATTGACCATTTGGCAGGTCAAACCGCGGCATTGATGCAAGCTCTGACCGATAAGGCGGCTGCCCATGCCGACACGATTATGCCCGGCTTCACGCATTTGCAACCGGCCCAGCCGGTAACGTTCGGCCATCATATGTTGGCCTATGTTGAAATGCTGTCGCGCGATTATGGGCGGCTGATGGACGCCCGCAAACGGCTCAATGAAAGCCCGCTTGGGGCCGCCGCTTTGGCCGGCACCGGCTTTGCCATTGACCGCGCCGCGACCGCGCAGGCGCTCGGCTTTGACCGGCCGACGGGTAATAGTATGGACAGCGTATCGGCCCGCGATTTCGCGCTGGAAACGCTGTCGGCAGCCTCAATTTGCGCCACTCATTTGTCACGGCTGGCAGAAGAAATCGTTGTCTTTGCGACACCGAATTTCGGCTTTTTCGACCTGCCGGATGCGTTTTCAACAGGCTCTTCCATCATGCCGCAAAAGCGCAATCCCGATGCGGCTGAGCTTATTCGCGCCAAAACCGGCCGCATTATCGGCGCGCTGAACGGCTTGCTGATTGTCATGAAGGGCCTGCCTTTGGCCTATTCCAAAGACATGCAAGAAGACAAGGAAGGCGTGTTTAATGCGCTCGATAGCCTGTCTCTATGCTTGGCTGCCATGACCGGCATGATGCAAAGCCTCGGCGTCAATAAGGACGCCATGCGGGCGGCGGCCGGCAATGGCTTTTCCACCGCCACGGATTTGGCCGATTGGCTGGTCCGTGAGGCCGGTCTGCCGTTTCGTGACGCGCATCACGCCACCGGCGCTTTGGTGGCGATGGCTGAAGATAAGCAATGTGACTTGGCCGATTTGTCATTGGCCGACATGCAGACCGTCAATGCGGCGATCACCGAAGATGTGTTCTCCGTGCTGACGGTTGAGGCGTCTGTTGCCAGTCGGCAAAGCTTTGGCGGCACGGCGCCGGATAATGTCCGCGCCCGCGTCGACCATTGGCAGGCCTGGCTGCAGGATAAAGTGACATGAGCCGCCGGATGGTTTCCTTGTGCGCCATCATGCTGGTCGCCACCGGCTTGACCGGCTGCGGCAAGCGCGGGCCGCTAAGCCTGCCGTCTTTCGCGCCGACCGCGGACCTTGCGGCAATGGCTGCACCATTTTCTGACAGATAGGAGCGTTTATGGACCATTTTACCTATCGTGACGGCGCGTTATTTGCCGAAGATGTGGCGATTGCCGAGATTGCTGAGACCGTCGGCACGCCGTTTTATTGCTATTCCAGCGCCACGCTGCGGCATCATTTTTCCGTTTTGGACGACGCTTTGGCCGGGGCCGGCTTGGCCGATCGACTGATTTGTTATTCGGTAAAAGCCAATTCCAATTTGGCGGTGATTGCCAGCCTCGCCAAATTGGGCGCCGGCGCCGATATTGTGTCGCAAGGCGAATTGATGCGCGCTTTGGAGGCCGGCATTGCGGCCGAGAAAATCGTCTTTTCCGGTGTCGGCAAAACGGCCGAAGAAATGCGCGCTGCGCTGGCCGTCGGTATCCTGCAGTTTAATGTCGAGAGCTTGGCCGAAATTGACAGTCTGGCCGAAGTGGCCCGCAGCATGGGCAAAACCGCCAATATCGCGCTGCGCGTCAACCCCGATGTCGATGCCGGCACGCATGAAAAAATCTCCACCGGAAAAGCGGAAAACAAATTCGGCATTGCTTGGGAGGATGCCGAAGCCGGTTTCGCCCATGCGCAAAAACTGGACGGGGTGGAAGCCAATGCCATTGATATTCACATTGGCAGTCAAATCACCGATTTGACGCCGTTTCGTATCGCCTTTGAAAAAATCGCCGATTTGCTGGCCCGCTTGCGCGCCGCCGGACATGACATTAAGCGGCTCGATTTGGGCGGCGGTTTGGGCGTGCCCTATCGGCGCGATAATGATACGCCACCCGACCCGCAAGCCTATGCGCGGATGATTGCCGAAACGCTGGGCGATAGCGGCTGCACCATTATGTTGGAGCCGGGCCGGTTGATTGCCGCCAATGCCGGTATTCTTGTGACCTCGGTCATTCGCAGTAAAACCGGCCAGGCGAAAAATTTCATGATTGTCGATGCGGCAATGACCGAGCTCATGCGCCCGACATTGTATGGCGCGCATCATGATATCCAGCCGGTGCAGACCCAAAACGGTGACGAGAAAATCTGGGATGTGGTCGGGCCGGTATGTGAAAGCGGCGATTTTCTTGGCCAAGACCGCAAGCTACAGCAACTGGCCGATGGCGATTTGCTGGCCGTGTTTGCCGCCGGAGCCTATGGCGCGGTTTTGGGCTCTGCCTATAATACCCGTCCGGCTGCGCCGGAAGTGCTGGTCAATGGCGACCGCTTCGCCGTGGTGCGCAGCCGCCCCAGCTATCAAGCCATGCTGGACGGTGAAAGCCTGCCCGATTGGCTGTAAATCAGCCTATGCATCGGCATGGCAAATCTGTCATGATGCTGCATGATGAGGACAGGCGATGATACGACTGGATAATGTTTCGCTGGCCTATGAGCCTGCTCGGCCGGTTTTGGACAATCTGTCGCTGGACATTCCGGCCGGTGCTTTTCGCTTTCTGACAGGCGCCTCTGGAGCCGGCAAAACCTCGCTGTTGAAACTGATTTTTCTCGCCCATATGGCCAGCGCCGGTCGGGTGGAGCTGATGGGGCAAGATATTGCCGCGCTGGGCCGCAAGCAACTGGCCGCCATGCGCCGTCACATTGGCGTGGTGTTTCAAGACTTTCGCCTCATCGAGCATTTATCCGTTTATGACAATGTTACCCTGCCGCTGCGCATTGCCGGCCAAAAGCCGGCCGCCTGGCATCAAAACGCCGTTGAACTGCTCAATTGGGTCGGCCTTGGTGACCGTTTGGAGGCTCTGCCCGCCACGCTGTCGGGCGGTGAAAAACAACGCGCCGCCATTGCCCGCGCCGTCATATCGCAACCCCGCCTAATCATTGCCGATGAGCCGACCGGCAATGTCGATCCGGAAATGGGTGAGCGTTTGGTGCGCCTTCTGGTCGAGTTGAATAAAATGGGTACCACCATTGTTATCGCCACCCATGACCGCCACTTATGGGAGAATTTCGATTTCCCGCGGCTGCATCTTCACCAAGGCCGCATTCAGCAAATGGGGGGCGGGCTATGAGCGACAGCCAGCGCCCGGCACCGCGCCTCTTGCCACCTGAAAATCTGGCCGGTCCGGCCCTGTCGGCCGTCACTATGGTGATGAGCTTCCTCGCCTGTTTGGCACTGGGCAGCGCCATATTATCCGACCGCGCCGCCGATCGCTGGTTGGCCCGCGCGACCAGCGCCATGAGTGTGCAAATTGTCGAAACGCGCCTGCTATCGGCCGAAGAACAATTGCCCGCCGTGATGCGCGAATTGCAGGCAACCCCCGGCATTGCCGCGATAAATGTGCTGGAGCGCGGTGATTTAATCGCCCTGCTGGAGCCGTGGCTGGGCGCCGGCAATATTGGCGAGGACCTGCCCTTACCGCTGCTCATCGAAATCACTCCCGACCGCCAGACGAGCCTATCGACCAAAGCGCTGCAAGCACAGCTCAAGGCGGTCGCCCCCGGGGCCCGTCTCGACACGCATGGCCGCTGGCGCGAGACATTGGAAACGACCGCTTTCGCACTTACCCTTTTTGCCGGTTTGGTGCTGGTCATGGTAACGCTGGCGACGGCGACGGTGATTTTATTTGCCACCCGCGCCGGTCTGCAGGCCAATGAAGAAATTCTCAATGTGCTGCACCAAATCGGCGCCCAAGACGGCTATATTTCGCGCCGCTTTGAGGCGCATTTTGTCCGCACGGTCTGCATCGCCGCGCTGGCCGGTCTGGCCGCTTCGGTCGGCTTTTTCTATGCGCTGGGCGGGCTGGTGGCCGATGCCCGCGAGGGGGCGTTTTTGCTGCTGCTGACACCGGTGCCACTGGCTGCCATTTTCTTAAGCTGGCAAGTGACCCGCCGCTATGTGCTGCGCCGCTTGCGGGCCCAGCTTTAGCCGTTATGAGCCGCTTTGAAGACATAAACGCCAAGCGGAACCAACAATATCTTCGTTTGGCTACCGGCCTGATTGGCGGTGGCCTCGGCTTGTTTTTACTGTTCTTCATTATTTTTGCCGAAACGCTGCCGGCCGAGACCACGGATGTACCGGCGGCTGATGCCATTGTGGTGTTTACCGGCACCGCCACCACCCGCATTGAAGCGGGTCTTGATTTGCTGCAGCACAACAAAGGCGCACGGCTGCTCATCACCGGCCTTTATGAAAACCAAGATTTCGACACGGTGATGGCGCTGGCCCCGCCGACCGCTGATAGGGCGCGTCTGAGCTGCTGTCTCGACCTCGATTACAAGGCCGGTAACACAGTGGCCAATACGCGCGAAACCGCGCTATGGGCCGATGTCCACGGCTTTCAATCCTTGATTGTGGTGACCAGCGCGCATCACATGCCGCGGGCGTTTTTGGAATTGCGCCGCGCCATGCCGACAGCGCGCCTGTCGGCCTATGCAGTGGTGCCGCCGCAAGTGAAAATGGATTATTGGTTTGCCTATCCCGGCACGATGGCGCTGCTGCTTGGCGAATATGCGCGCTATTTATGGGCATTGACCGGTTTGCCGCGGGCAGGGTAAACCGACAGCCATGCAAAAACTGCTCGACCATCCACGCTTTTGGCTGTTCGCCCCGTTTATCGGCCTGATTGGCCTGACGCTGATTGCGCTCGGCTTTTGGCACATGGCCAGCGACCGCATTACCGACCGTTTGGCCGCCCAAGGGCTGAGCTGGCAAAGGCTGACACCGCAAGGGTTCCCGGCCCGCATCACGCTGGATGTGGATGCCCCGCGCCTGCGCCGCGATGACCGGCTGTGGCAAAACCAAGCCATGCGGCTGACTTTCATGCCGTTCAACCATCGCCATGCCGTGGTCGATTTTACCGGCCCGCATCGGCTGGAAACCCCGCAAGGGGAGTTACAGCTGGCCCATCAAGGCAATTTGATGAGCCTGGTGACCGACGGCCAAGGCCTACAACGCGGCTCGTTTGAAGCGCAACAACCGGTGCTCAACGGTCGCTGGCAGAACCGCCCGCTCACTCTGCAAGCCAAGCAAATGGGCATGCATATGCGCCGTGGGGCGGCCCCCGGCCGGGTGGATGCCGCGCTGGTGCTGAAGGATTTACAAACAGTGCCGCAAGGCACGCAAATTGAGCGCTTTGATATGCTGACCGATATACCGGAAAGCTGGTTGCAGGCGGCACCGCAAGCGCAAGAGCGGATAAAACTGCTGCGGCTGACGGTTGAGCGTGCCGGGCTGACCTTGGTGGTGCGCGGCAGTGTTAAACTGGCGGCCAGCGGATTTTTGGACGGCCAATTGGATGTTGATGTGCTCAATCAAGCGGCACTGTTGGACACGCTGCAAGATTTTGGCTGGCTGGCCCCACAGCAAAGGCGCCAAGCGGCGTTTTTATTCGGCCTCGGGGCAGCGTTTGGGGGCGATACGCAAGACAGATTATCCGTACCGATAAGCCTGAAAGATGGACGGGTATTTCTGGGACCGCTTGATGTGGCCGCCGCACCGCGTTGGCAATGATTAGCTGTCGCGGCCGAAATTCGGCGCTTCCGTATCCTGCCCGGCTTCGATAATCGATTGGCGAATCGAGCGGGTGCGCGAAAACACCTTTTCCAAATAGGGGCCGTCGCCATGGCGAATGGCGCGCTGCAGCGCCGTCAAATCCTCTGAGAAACGGCCCAGCATTTCCAGCACCGCTTCCTTATTGTCCAAGAAAATATCGCGCCACATCACCGGATCAGACGCAGCGATACGAGTGAAATCACGAAAGCCGGAAGCGGAAAATTTAATCACTTCCGAGCGCGTATCATTTTCCAACTGCGCCGCCGTGCCGACAATATTAAAGGCGATGAGATGCGGCAAATGGCTGGTAATCGCTAGCACCAAATCATGATGCGCAGCATCCATAAAGGCCACTTCCGAACCCATGCCGCGCCATAATTTGGCAATTTGCTCGACCGCAATCAGGCTGGTTGTGTCATCCGGTGTCAAAATGCACCACCGCTTGTCAAACAGATCGGCAAAACCGGCTTCCGGCCCCGACTGCTCGGTACCGGCAATCGGGTGGCCCGGCACGAAATGCACGCGCCCCTCAAGCAAAGGTGAAATATCGCTCAACACACCGCCCTTCACTGAGCCGACATCGGTCAAAATGGCATTGTCTTTCAGCCCCGGAATAATATCGGCGGCCAGTTGTTTCATCACCGACAGCGGCGTGTTGAAAAACACCACATCGGCATCAATACAGGCGTCGGCCGCCGTTTCATGCACGCTGTCGACAAAGCCGATTTGCAACGCTTTGGCGCGGGTTTCAGCCGAGCGTGCATAGCCGGAAATATGCGCCGCCAGCCCATGCTTTTTCAACGCATGGCCCAAAGACGAGCCGATAAGGCCCATGCCGATAAGGGCGATATTGGGTTTATCCATGCCGCGCTCCTAAGCCGTTTCGCTAGCCGTTTCGTTGCGGAATTTTTCCAGTATTGCCACGGCTTGCCGATTGGCGGCTTCCGTGCCGATACTGAGGCGCAATGCTTTAGGCAGGCCATAGGCCACCAGATCACGTGGAATAATACCGTGGCGGCTCATAAACATTTCGGCCGCCGCCGCCTGTTGCGGGTCAGCAAATTCCAACAAAATGAAATTTGCTTGGCTCGGCCGAATGGTGAAATCAAGCGCTGCCAATTGCTGCATCAGCCAATCGCGCCATTGCGCATTATGCGCCCGACTGTCGGCAATATGCGCTTGGTCGTGCACCGCTGCCGTCGCCACGGCTAGCCCCACCGCATTGACATTAAACGGGCCGCGCAGACGATTAAGCACTTCAGCAATGGCCGGCGGGCAATAGCCCCAACCGACCCGCAACGCAGCCAGACCATAGGCTTTCGAAAATGTGCGGGTGGTCACCACATTGGCAAATTTATCGACCATATCGAAACCGGCCGGATAATCGGCCGGATCGACATATTCGGCATAGGCACCGTCGAGCACCAAAATCGTGCTGTCGGGCAGCCCGGCATGCAACCGGTCAATTTCGCTTTGCGGCAACATGGTGCCGGTCGGATTATTGGGATTGGCAAGAAACACCAATTTGGTTTTCGCGGTCACCGCCGCCAAAATGGCATCGACATTGGCAGTCAGGTTTTCTTCTGCCACACAGACCGGTACGCCCCCGGCCGCGCCTGTCGCCAATTTGTACACCAAAAAGCCGTGCTCGGTATGTATCGCTTCATCACCGACCGACAAATACCCTTGCGTCAGCAGGTTGAGAATTTCATCCGAGCCACTGCCACAGACGATTTGCGCCGCATTGATATTGTTGAGCTCGGCCAGCGCCTCACGCAAAGCAGTTGCATGGCCGTCCGGATAAAGCTCGGTGCCGGCAAACGCCTTCAATTCGGCCAGCGCTTTCGGGCTGCCGCCCAGCGGGTTTTCATTGGCCGATAATTTAATCGGATTGGCAACGCCCTCTACCTGCTCGCGGCCCCCAACATAGGCCGGCATATCCATAACGCCTGCGCGCGGTTGCGGTCCGCTCATGACGGCTCTCCCAATTTACGATACTGACCCCAAACATCATCCGTGCCCGGCATGTCGGTTTCCACCAAAACCACATCGCCCAAATGGGCCAACGGCGTGTCCCCGGTTTGCGGCGCGGGCCGCGCCACCAAATAGCTGCTGTCGGCTTGTGGGGCCAAATCGGCGGCTCCATAAACCAGCGCTGCAGCTTGCGCACCGGCTGCGCGCCCAAGCGGCAAACGGGCAAACACCGCTTGGCCGTCCAAGGGCGGCCGCGCTTCATCAATGGCCAAAACCGCCACTGCCGCCTTGTCGCTGTGCGCTTGTGCCAAGACGGCATCGGCTTGCGGCAGCGTTTGATAGCTGAGACTGGCACCAAAATAGCCGCGCGCCGCGAGGGCTGCCTGCGCCGTTGTAAAAATGGTCAGCCCGCCCTGCTGGGCAATCGCCATGCCGATGATTTCGCGCCATATGGCCAACACACCGGCCTGCGATAAATGCGCCGCATGGCTTGCCTGCCAGTCCAATAAGGCAGCCATTTGCGCGGCTTCGCGGTCGGGGCGCAAAATCGCGCCATCACCGCTTTGCGCTTTGCTGGCCGCCACTTGCGCCACCAAATCGGAGCGCTTCAACAGCAGCGCGCGCAAATCCCCGTCGAGCGCATCAATCTCGCGGCGAATATCGGCAAGATCCAACGGAGCATCCATGTCGTTCGTGTCCTCAACCCATCAATCGGCGAAAGCTTTCTTCGCCTAGTCATAAGCGACGAGACAGTGTAAATCAAAGGAAAGATGAGAGCTGCCGATAAGAGGAGATTATGGCCGGCGACCCGCACCCCACGGCTTCTGGCAATGCTGACCGGCAGGCCAGCCAGGATGACAATCTGACCCTGACCGGGGCGGCGCTGAAGCTCGACTGCGGCGTGGTGCTGGATGAGGTGACGCTGGCCTATCGCACCTATGGCACGCTGAACGCCGAAAAAAGCAATGCGATTTTGATTTGTCATGCGCTGACCGGCAACCAACACCCCTATGGCGACAATCCGCTGACCGGCAAACCGGGCTGGTGGGGCGAGATTATCGGTCCCGGCAAACCGATCGATCCGGCCGATTATTTCATCATCTGCTCCAATGTGATTGGCGGCTGCGGCGGCTCGACCGGCCCACTGACCGACAAACCGGATGGCAGCGGTCCCTATGGGCTGGATTTTCCGGTCATCACCATTGCCGATATGGTGCGGGCGCAAAATCTGCTGATTGATGCGTTGGGCATTGAGACATTGTTTTGCGTTATTGGCGGCTCAATGGGCGGCATGCAAGTGCTGCAATGGGCGGCGGCGCATAGCGAGCGCGTTTTCTCGGCCATTCCCATCGCCACTTCGGCGCGTCATTCGTCACAAAATATCGCTTTCCATGAGGTTGGTCGGCAAGCCATTTTGGCCGACCCGCATTTTCAGGCCGGCCGCTATTACGAGACCGGCGAGCGACCGCGCAAAGGGCTTGGCGTGGCGCGCATGGCGGCGCATATCACTTATTTGTCGGAAGCCGCCTTGCAGCGCAAATTCGGCCGCAATCTGCAAGACCGCGAAGCTTTGGGTTATGGCTTTGATGCCGAATTTCAGATTGAAAGCTATTTGCGCCATCAAGGCATGACTTTTGTCGAAAGATTTGACGCCAATAGCTATCTCTACATCACCAAGGCGATGGATTATTTTGATATCGCCGCCGACCATGGTGGCAATTTGGCAGCCGCCTTTACCGATTGCGCGACGCGCTTTTGCGTCATGTCATTTACCAGCGATTGGCTGTTCCCAACCTCGGAAAGCATTGCCACTGTGCGGGCGCTCAATGCGGCCGGGGCCAATGTCAGCTTTGTCGAAATTGACAGCGATAAGGGCCATGACGCCTTCTTGCTCGATGAGCCGGAAATGCGCGCCACATTGGACGGCTTTTTGGCCTCGGCCGCTGCCGCTCGTGGCCTGCACTTGCAGGGCAATGCATCGGGAGACGAAAATGATTGACCCGAAAGCGCAAGCGGCCGGCAATTTGGCGGCTGACCGCATTGACCTGCAATTGATCGCTGAGCTGGTCGCCACCGGCAGCAAAGTGCTGGATATTGGCTGCGGTGACGGCGCTTTGCTGGAACTTCTGGTTAGCCAACGCAAGGCCGATGGTCGTGGGCTGGAACTCAGCCAAAGCGGGGTCAATGCGTGCGTGGCGCGTGGGCTATCGGTCGTGCAAGGCAATGCCGATAGCGATTTGTCTTATTATCCCGATAATGGTTTTGACACGGTTATTCTCAGCCAGACCCTGCAGGCGACACAAAAGCCGCATGATGTGCTGGCCGAGATGGCCCGCATTGGCGACCGGATGATTGTCTCGATTCCGAATTTCGGTCATTGGCGGGTGCGGCTTGATTTGCTGCTCAATGGTCGCATGCCGGTGACCGGCGCTCTGGCGGCCAGCTGGTATGAGACGGCGAATATTCATTTATGCACTTTGCGCGATTTTATCAGCCTGTGCCGCACGCTTAATCTGCATGTCGAAAGCTGCATCACCCTGTCGCGCGGTCGGGCCCGTCATCATAAAGGGGCACCCAATCCCAGGCATAATTTGCTGGCTGAACAAGGCGTGTTTGTGCTGCGCCGCGCTGCGTCTTAAGCCCGGATTATAATTTCGGTGAATAAGCCGGTCGCGGAATACCGGCCAAAGCGCGGGCCCGCGCCTTGCGCGCCTGCTGCACGGAAAGCGGCGCCGGCACTTGCTTAATCGCTTCGACCAGCCAGACACCGCCCAATTGCGGCGCCACAAGCGCCATGGCTTTTTGCAGCAGCGGCGTTTGCTTTAGCATCGGCAAGGGCAAATAAGGCGGCAACATCAGCGCCGGACGCATTTGCCCGGGTAGAAAACCGCTGCGGCGCAAAAATTGCTTCACCTGCCGACCGGAAAACGGACGCCCCGCTCCAAATGGGGTTTGATCGCGCCGCGCCCACAGGCCGCGCCGATTGGCGACAATAAATAAGGCGCGGCCATTTGGTTGCAGCACCCGCCACGCTTCATCGAGCACCAGTTCAACTTGCGCCGCCGCTTCCAGACCATGCAGCGCAATCAACCGATTGACGCTGTCATCGCGGATCGGCCAATGGGTTTCTTGGCTGACCATGCGCGGCAGACCGTCTTGCGCAACCCGCACCCCTTGCTGCACCGGCATCAGCAAATGCCAATCGCCATCGGGCCATAAATCAAGCAAGGGGGCGGCAAAGCCATAGCCAAGCAGTACATCGCGCGGGCCGGCCGGTGACGGCCAAATCTTATCGACCGTCCGCATCATCTCAGCGCGCGCCCATGCCCCCAACGGGCTGGCATAAAAAGCGGTTAAATCGTCAACATCCAAGGCCATAATCTGTCGCGCCGAGAGCGGTTTTCCTTTTGTCAATTTGCCCTATACTGATGGCAGGGCTTGTGGTTTTCAAGCCTACCTTATGCAAAGCCAAACCGGCGCCGCCGGACCGCAATCATCCGGCCCTTTATCGGCATCATGTCCGGTATGGCGCCCCGGCAAAGGAGCTGAAAATGAGCCAATTGGAAGTGCTAAGACTGCCCTGTTTGAGCGATAATTATGGCTGGCTGGTCCACGATCCGCAAAGCGGCGAAACCGCCTGCATCGATACGCCGGAGACGGCGCCGATAATGAGCGCGCTGGAAAGCCGCGATTGGCGACTGAGCGCCATTTGGAACACCCATCACCATTTCGACCATGCCGGCAATAATTTGGAAATCAAAGAAAAGACCGGCTGCAAAATTTTCGGCCCGGCCGGCGAGGCCGATAAAATTCCCGGTCTGGATGAAGCGGTTGATGAGGGCGATGTCATCAGCCTTGGCGCGCATCAGGCGCATGTGCTGAATGTCGGGGGCCACACGCTGGGCCATATTGCCTATCATCTGGCAGACGACGCCATGGCCTTTGTCGGCGACAGCCTGTTTGCGCTGGGCTGCGGTCGGGTGTTTGAGGGCACCATGGCGCAAATGTGGGCCAGCCTTGAAAAGCTCAACGCGCTGCCGGACGGTACGCAAATTTATTGCGCCCATGAATATACCGCCGCCAATGCCGCCTTTGCGGTGACCATTGATCCCGATAATGCGGCACTGCAAAAGCGGGTTGAAGAAATCGCTTCGTTACGGGCCGACGGACACCCCACCGTGCCGACCGAGATTGCGCTGGAGCGCGCCACCAATCCGTTTTTGCGGGCGACAGACGCCGCCGTACAAGCCCATTTGGGCATGAGCGGTGCCGCTGCCGTCGATGTGTTTGCCGAAATTCGTAGCCGTAAAGATAATTTTTAGAGGCTCTGATGATGCGCGATACTGCCGCTTTGGACGGGTTAAGCTTCGCCGATTTATGCGCCCGCTTGCAGCTCAGTGCCGCTGAAGACGGCACATGGCGGCATGCCTTGCCCGACAAGAACGACACGAGTTTTATGGGCGGCACGCTGATTGCCCTGCCGGTCGGGGAAATTGTGCCTTGGCAACGTTGCCCGACGGCACGCCGCTTGCTGCATATTGCCGGTGCGCCCATGGCGCTTTCGCTGTCGCCGAACGGCCATTCTGCCGAAGCGCATCACCTGACCGCCAATGCCGAATTTACCATTGCCGCGCATTGCTGGCACACAATTGAGAGCTTCGGCCATTGGAGCCTGTTTGAGGTGACCGGCAGCGATAGTGAGCTGGCCCCGGCTGATTGGTTTCCCACCCCGATGGGCCATCCGCAAGGGTTGGCATGACGCAAGCACCCAATATACAAGCAGCAGACACGTTTTTGCGCCATGTCCATGGCACCGGCCCGATCATCGAAGAGGTCGCTTGGGCTGACCCGGAAGCAGTGTTTTTGCCGCTGGCCGACCAAGACGGCGCCCTGTGGCTCGACAGCAGCGATACCGAGCATCAAGCGGCGCGCTATAGTTTTATCGCCTGCGCCCCTTATGACACGCAGCGCTTTGCCGATTGGCAGGCGCGTGAGGGCTTTGCCGCGCTCAACCAAGCGCTGCAGCCGCATAGCGATTTGTGGGACGGGCTGCCGGCTGAGATAGACGCGCAAGTGCCGCCTTGGCGCGGTGGCGCGGCCGGTCTGTTTGGCTATGATCTGGCCTATGGGCTGGAAGCCCTGCCACCAAATGAAGCGCCTTTCGCGGTCGATGAACTGCATGTGCCGGCACTGGTGCACGGGCTTTATGACACGGTTTTGGCGTTTGACCATGCGCAGCGGCGCCTGTTCATCATTGCCACCGGCCTGCCGGAGGACAGCGCCGCCGCCCGCTCTGACAAAGCCCGCAGTGCCATTGAGCAATGGAAACAGCGTCTGGTCGGTGTGCCATCCGACAGCCTGCCGCAGCCGCCCGCCGCCGCCGATTTGGTAGCCCCGCTGGACAGTAATTTCACCCAAGAGGAGTTTTGTACTGCGGTGCGCGATACGGTGGAGGCGATTTTGGCCGGTGATTTGTTTCAGGCCAATATCACCCAATGTTTTACGACACAGCTGGCCGCCGCCGATAGCGGCTTTGCGTTTTACCGCCGTTTGCGCCGCACCAGCCCGGCGCCATTTGCCGCCTATTGCAATTTTGGAGGGTTCGCTCTTGCCTCGGCCTCACCGGAACGGTTTTTACAAGCCGCAGAGGGGCTGATTGAAACGCGGCCGATTAAAGGCACGGCGCCGCGCCACCCTCAAACGGCGCAAGACGAAGCGATTGCCGCCGCCCTGCAAGCCAGCGAAAAAAACCGCGCCGAAAATGTGATGATTGTCGATTTGCTGCGCAATGATTTGGCCAAAAGCTGTGAAGATGCATCGATTAAAGTGCCGCATTTATGTCGCTTGGAAAGCTTTTCCAATGTCCATCATCTGGTCTCGACCGTGCAGGGACGTTTGGCCGACGGCAAAACCGCTTTGGATGCATTGCAGGCGGCTTTCCCCGGCGGGTCGATTACCGGTGCACCGAAAATTCGTTCCATGCAGCATATTGCCGAGATGGAAAGCTGCCGTCGCGGGCCCAGCTATGGAGCGATTGCATGGCTTGGCTTTGACGGTGCGATGGACAGCAATATCATCATCCGCACAGCCATTGTGAAACAGCATCACCTACGCTTCCATGTCGGCGGCGGCATTGTTGCCGACAGCCAGCCCTTGGCCGAATATGAAGAAACCCTCAACAAGGCACGCGGCCTCTTGGCCGCTTTGGGGGTTAACGCGGCTGATTTGACGGCAGCCGAAAACCTTAAAACCGGGCAAAGCCGATGATTGTCGTCATTGACCATTATGACAGTTTTGTCGAAACGCTGGCCCGCTATGTCCGCGAGGCCGGTCATGAAACATTGGTGATACGCCAAAATGCCAGCGTCAATGATGTGCTGCGCGAGCAACCACAGGCGGTGATTTTATCGCCCGGTCCCGGTCGGCCGGAAACCACCGGCGTCAGCCTGCCGCTGCTCGACGCGCTGGCGCCGGACATTCCTGTGCTGGGCATTTGCCTTGGTCACCAGACCATTGCCCATTATCTCGGCGGTCGGGTCGGTCGCGCCCGCGAACCGCGGCATGGCAAACCGTCACCGCTCAGCCATGACGGGCATTTTTTGTTCGACAGCATTGCCAGCCCGTTTGAGGCGGGGCGCTATCACGCGCTGATTGTCGAGCAGCTGCCCGATACTTGCACGGCGATTGCACAAAGCTCTTTGGGTGAGAATATGGGGCTGGCGCATAATAGCCGTCCGCTTTATGGGCTGCAATTTCACCCGGAATCGATTTTGACACCGGACGGCAAAACCATGATCGGCAATTTTTTAAAACTGACCGAAAAACGGGTGGCCGCATGATTTGGCTGAACGGCGACATGCGACCGGCCGAAAATGCCGTTTCGGCCAATGATCGCGGTCTGCTGCTGGGTGAGGCGGTGTTTGAAACCATGCTGGTCGAGAACCGTCACATCGCCTTTTGGGATGCCCATTTGGCCCGACTGATGGCTGCTTGCGCGGCGTTTGGCTTTGACTGCCGCTATAGCGACGCCGCATTGGCCAACGCCGCCCAACAGCTGATGGACGCACAAGATGACGGCTCAGACCAAGAGCTGGCACAAAACCGCCTCGCACTGCGCCTGACGGTCACCGGCGGGCATGGCGGGCGCGGCTTGGTGCCAAGCACACCCTCTGAGAGCAATTGGTTAATGCATCTATCACCTGCCCCAGCCGCGCCGCAGGGTCTGATGCTGCATATTGGCGATGTGTTGCGGCTGGCCGGTAGCCCGTTAACGGCGCATAAGACCGGCAATTATCTCGACAATATTATCGCCCGCCGCGCGGCCTTGGCAGTCGGGGCGGATGAAGCGGTCATGCTTAATCAATTCGGACGGGTGGCGTGCACGGCGGCCGGCACGATTTATCTGCAACGCGGCCCGCTTTTATTGACACCGCCGCTCAGCGAGGGGGCGCTGCCGGGTATCATACGCGGACAGGTTTTACAGCATGGAGGGTTGGCCGGTCTGACCTGCCAAGAAGCTTTGATTGAACCGGATATGCTGCGCACGGCGGATGCGTTGTTTGTCAGCAACTCGCTCATCGGCGTGGTGCCGGCCCATATGCAGGGTGGCAGCGACATTACCGAGGGGCAAAAAAAACAGGGCGCTGCTTTATGCACCGCCCTGTCAAAATTCGCTTAAAGCGCCGATTTAGTCTTTCGGCTCGAGCACTTGCCGACCACGATACATACCGCTTTTCAAATCGATATGGTGGCGACGGTGCAGTTCCCCGCTATCCGGATTTTCGACATAATTCGGGGCGCTCAGCGCGTCGGCTGAACGGCGCATGCCGCGCTTGGACGGGGTTGTTTTTCGCTTCGGAACAGCCATCACGCTTCTCCAGTTAATCTCAAAGTGTGGCGCGTTATACGCCACAAATGCCTTATCGTAAAGGGGGTTTATTGTTTCGATACACGCCATAATTTGCCGTTATCGCCTTCCGACAGTATATACAGCGCGCCATCCGGCCCGCTGCGAATATCACGCGGCCGGTCGTCAATTTCGGCAAACAGGGTCTGCGTGCCCACCACGCGGCCATTCTGCATATCAATGCGGACAATATGCTGGTCAATCAGCGCGGTGATGAAAATATCGCCCTGCCATTCGGCAAATTGACTGCCGCGATACACCGTCATGCCGGACGGGCCGATAGACGGTGTCCAATATTTCAATGGCTGCTCAGTGCCGGGATAAGACGTATAGGGGCTGATGCGGGCACCTGAATAATCAATGCCATGGGTGGCAATCGGCCAGCCATAATTATTGCCCGCCTCAATCAGGTTCAGCTCATCACCGCCACGTGGCCCATGCTCGGTGGCGTAAATCTTGCCGTCCACCGCATCATAGGCAATCGATTGCGGGTTACGATGGCCGATAGTGTAAATTTCCGGCTGCGCATTATCATCATCGGCAAACGGATTATCGGCCGGCACTTTGCCGCTATCGGTCACGCGCAAGACGGCGCCGAAATGATTGGCTTTGTTTTGCGCCTGCTCGCGCAGATCGAACCCATCGCCTGACGTAATCAGCAGGCTGTTATCGGGCAAAAAGGTCATGCGCGCGCCATAATGCACCAGACCGGGTTTTTTCGGCGCCACCTCAAAAACAGAGCTGACATTTTCCAACGCATCGCCGGTAAAGCGACCGCGAATAACCCGCAGCGCACTGGCCTGCGCCGTGCCAACCGACAAAGACAGATAAACCAACTGATTGCTCTCAAATTGCGGATGCAACACCACATCCATCAGCCCGCCTTGGCCGCCATAAGTGCTTTCCGGCACATTGGCCACCGGCTCGGCAACCAGCTTGCCATTGCGAATGACCCGAAGCGCGCCGGTCAGCTCGGTAACCAGCATGTCGCCATTTGGCAAAAAAGCCAGTCCCCATGGCATGTCGAGCCCGTCAACCACCGTCTCCAGACGGTAATCGGCGGCCTGCGCCATTGGCGCGACACCCAGCCCCAGCGCCATGGTCGCTATGGCCAGAAAATGAGTCGATGCGCGGCGAATATTGTTAAAGCTTTTCTTGATAAGCATCTCGGTCTCCCTAAACTGTGCCAGCATCATATGAGCTTTAGCCGCAGTTGCAATATGCGCTTTGTCTCTTCTATGATTGGCGAAAGACAAAGGAGAACGGATATGGGCAGATTTTTGCCGCGGCGCGCTTATGTATTGGGCTTTATCGCCGCCCTGCTGGTGCTCAACATTATCGGCGTTATCGTATCAACGCAGTTTAATCTTGGCCATTTGCTGGCGCTTGGCATTGATGTGCCGTTCAGCGTGCGGCTCAGCACCACGCTGCATGATATTATTTCCATGCAGCCGCTCTTCGGCGCAATTTTCGGCGTCGGCCTGCTGATTGCCATGCTGGTCGGCCATGTGATTGCCCGCCTGGTTAAAACCCTGCCCGATATGGTGTTTGCCCTGGCCGGCTTTAGCGCTATTGCGGTAACGCTGTTGGCGTTAAAGGCAGCGTTTCAAATCACCGCCATTGGTGCGGCCCGCGAATGGGATGGCTTTTTGAGCCTGTGTTTGGTCGGTGCGCTGGCCGGCTATGTCTATTCCGTGGCCAGTGCGCGGCTGGCCGCCGCTCAGGCGAAGAGGCCGGAGCAAACGGCTTAAACCAAGCTTAGATAGGCCCCCAATCAAAAAGCCCCGCCGCGATATTATCGGGCGGGGCTTCTTTATATTTGCGGGATATTTACCGGCGCTTATTGCGCGGCTTTATATTCCAAACGACGTTGGTGCAAGAGCGGTTCGGTATAGCCGCTCGGCTGGGCGCGGCCCTTAAACACCAAATCGCAAGCGGCGGCAAAGGCCACTGAGCTGTCAAACTGACCGGCCATTGGCGTATAAGCGGCGTCACCGGCATTTTGCTCGTCCACCACGGCGGCCATCCGCTTCATGGTTTCCATCACCTGCTCTTCCGTACAAATGCCATGGTGCAACCAATTGGCAATGTGTTGGCTGGAAATCCGCAATGTGGCACGGTCTTCCATCAGACCGACATTGTGAATATCCGGCACTTTTGAGCAACCGACACCCTGGTCAATCCAGCGCACCACATAGCCCAAAATGCCTTGCGCATTATTGTCGAGCTCTTGCTGCACATCCTCAGGCGACCATTGCGGGTGGCTTTCCACGGGCATGGATAGGATTTTATCAACCGAAGCGCGCGGCCGCGATTTCAGCTCATTTTGCACCGCTTCCACATCAACTTGGTGATAATGGATGGCGTGCAAAGTGGCAGCGGTCGGTGACGGTGCCCAAGCACAATCGGCACCGGCTTTCGGCTGGCCGATTTTTTGCTCAATCATGGCGGCCATCAAATCCGGCATGGCCCACATGCCTTTACCGATTTGCGCCCGGCCCTGCAGACCGCAAGCCAGACCGATATCGACATTCCAGTCTTCATAGGTCAGCAGCCAATCGGTGGTTTTCATATCGGCTTTGCGGATCATCGGCCCCATTTCCATGGAGGTGTGGATCTCGTCACCCGTGCGGTCCAAGAAACCGGTATTGATGAAAATCACCCGCGATTTGGCAGCGCGAATGCATTCTTTCAGATTAACCGTGGTGCGGCGTTCCTCATCCATAATGCCCATTTTCATGGTTAGCGGCGGCAGGTTGAGGGCTTTCTCGACAGCGCCGAACAGCGCATCGGCAAAGGCCACTTCTTCCGGCCCGTGCATTTTCGGCTTCACAATATAGACCGAGCCCTTGG
>JBMHCM010000131.1:0-7587 GCA_049889915.1 Parvibaculales bacterium | reverse complement strand
GAACCAATTATTTCCGCGAGACTTATGCCTATGGCGATGAGGTGAAAGCGCCGGGCGTCGAGCCGTTTATGAACCATCCCGCCTTGGCGGAAAAGGCTCGTAAAATCTCCCGCGTGGAGCGCATTGTGCCGGCCATTATTTTCGCCAATATTCTCATCCCGGGCCAAGAACTGGCCGTGCATACAGATGTGCCGGAATTTCGCGGCGCCAACCGCAAGGTAACGCCGCAATGGTTGCTGGTCACCATGCTGCATAGCGGGCTGTTTGACGAATGGCGTATCCCCATCACCACTTGCGTGTCATGGTTCGGCAAATCAAAAGGAGGCGCATTTGCCTTTTATCCCGAAGGGCCGGACGGCCAAGCCGAGGCCATTCAGTCGAACCACAACTCAGCCATTGTGATTGACACGGATAAGGTTTTCCACGGCGTTGAGCGTGTGTTTGAAACCAAGCCCGATCTGCCGCCCATCAACAACAAAACCTGCCGCCTGCACTTCATGGGCGACGACCAATGGCAGTTGCGCGATGGCGACACGGTACTGGCCGATTATGACTGGTCAGAACTGCGCTATTCCATTTCGTGGAAGGGTTATTGCTTCAAAGACGAAGCAGAAGAAGCGCTATGGCGCAGCGGCAGCGATGATTTGTCCATCGACTTCATCCTCAACCGGCTGGAAGATGATTTGCGCGCCAAGGGTGTGCTGAGCGGCGAACGGCCCGACCCGACCGCTTTCGCCACCATGATGGTCAACCATTATATCCGCTTCCCACGGCAGCAAATGGCGGCTGAGTAATCAGCCACCAAAGCCCTGCAATTTAGCCGCTTCTTCGCGCACCGCTTGCGGGCCGCCGAGCAATTGCCGGTTGCTGCCAATCCGTTTGAACCAATAATGCAGCCCCAGTAGGTCGGTAAAGCCCATGCCGCCATGCACTTCGGTGGATGTGCGGGCAATAAATTTCCCGACCTCGGCCAAATGCGCTTTTGCGTGGCGTGACATGAGCGGCGCTTCATCCGGCACATGGTCTTGCGCATAAGCGGCATACCAAACCAATGACCGGCACGGCTCCAATTTGGCGGCCATTTCAGCACACATATGCTTGACCGCCTGAAAGCTGCCAATCGGTCGGTTAAACTGCTCGCGCTCTTTGGCATAAGCGACGGCTTTTTCGACCATCATCTCGGCAGCGCCCAGCGTATCCGCAGCCAACAGCACGCGGCCGGCATCAATCATTCTCGCTTGCGCGTCAGCATGATTATTGCCGCCAACAACCGCCGCCTCTGCACCCTCTAGGTCAAGCGTCACGGCATGGCGGGTTTTGTCGATCATGGTCAGCGCCGTCTCATTGATGCCGCTGCTGCCGCGTTCAACAATCAAAGGCTGCTCACCTGTTGTCAGCATAAAATGCGTGGCGTTTTCTGCGCCCATCACAAAAGTCGTCCTGCCTGAAACTTTACCATCCGCCAGCGTCAGACCGGCCCCTTCACGGCCGCCCGTCGCCTCCGTCAGGCCGACGCCCATCACCACTTCGCCGGAGGCAATGCGGTCGAGCCAATCGCTATCGCCTGCCTCCCGCAGGCCGATAACCGCCATGCCATAAGCGGCAGTAAAGCTGCTCGGCGCAACATGGCGCCCCAATTGTTCTTGTATCAGTGCCGCTTCTAACACACCGAGACCCAAGCCACCTTGCGCTTCCGGCAGCAGCACAAACGGCACACCCAATTCCATCAGCCCGTCATGCAGGGTTTGCGCCAGCGCGCCATCACCTTCGGCAAAGCTACGCACGGCTTCCAATTCACAGGCGCCCTCAAGGAAACGGCGCACTGAGTCTTGCAGCATGGTTTGGTCTTCATTCAATCCAAAATACATGAGTGCCCCCTATTTCGCGCCAAATGAACCGGCCGCCGGTTTCGGCTCGCGCGGCATGCCAAGACCACGCTCGGCAATAATGTTTTTCTGAATTTGCGCCGACCCGCCGCCGATAATCAGACCGAGGTCGAACATATAAGCGGTTTGCCACATGCCCTTGTCGCGCGAGAACGGGCTGTCATGCAGCAGCATGCCATATTCGCCCATCACATCAATCGCCAGCTCAGCGATTTGGTGGTTCAGCTCGCAGCCTTGCAGCTTGACCAGCAGACCGGCCATGCCGGATGACTTTTTCTCACTGGCCGCCGTGGTGAGGCGCATGCCGTTCATTTTCATCGCCGTTGCTTCGCCCTGCAATTGCAGCAAACGGTCACGATAGACTTGATTGTCCATCAGGCTTTGCCCATCGACGTGCTCATTTTGCATAATGTCAGCCACTTGCCGCAGCCGCGACAGCGCCGCATCGGGGTCACCCAACATGCCGCGCTCATGCGTCAGCGTTGCATTGGCGACCATCCAGCCCTCGCCGCGATTGCCGACAATAGAGGTCACCGGCACACGCACATCGGTGAAGAACACTTCATTGAACTCGGCATAGCCGGTCATCGTCATTAGCGGCCGCACCTCAATGCCCGGCGTCTTCATATCGATAAGGATATAGCTGATGCCTTGATGCTTTGGCGCATCCGGCTCGGTGCGCACCAGGCAAAACATCATATCGGCAAATTGCGCCGTCGAGGTCCAAATCTTTTGCCCGTTAATGACAAAATCATCGCCATCGACCACGGCCGATGTGCGCAGCGATGCAAGGTCAGACCCGGCCCCCGGCTCAGAATAGCCTTGGCACCAGACCATATCGCCTTCCAGCGTCGGCTTGATGTATTTCTGTTTCTGCTCGTCGGTGCCCAATTCCAGCAGGGTCGGCACCAGCATGTTGATGCCTTGACCGGAAATGCCGCCGGGCATTTTGGCACGGGCAAATTCTTCGGCAATGATACGCGCCTTCAACGCATCCGGCGCGGCGCCAAAGCCGCCATATTGTTTCGGGTGGGTGCGCGCCGCATAACCGTTTTGCAGCAGCAGCTTTTGCCAAGCGAGACGCTTTTTACTGCGCACCGAGCGGTCGCCACGCGGCGGTGCATTATCTTTATTTTCTTCCAGAAAACCACGCACTTCGGCGCGAAAATCGACATATTCCTGCGTGAAATTTAAGTCCATCAGGTCCTCCCAAACCATACGTGGCCCCAAGCCTAAGCAATCGCCTGCCGGAAGGCAATAATCGGCATAAATAGCCGCCTTAATAAGCCATTTTGCGCCCTATACGCCCGCCCGAAGCATTGGTATGGTGCGCCCATGCTTGACCGTTATTTGTTTTCTCGGCTGCTGAAGGGCCAGATTGCCCTCACTTTGGTGCTGACCGCCGTTATTTGGCTGGTGCAGGCACTCAACCTGTTTGACAAAAGCCTGACCTCCGGTGCCTCGCCATTGGAAACCATGGCGATGAGCCTGTTGGTGCTGCCGCGCGTGCTGACCTTTACCCTTGGTCCGGCGCTGCTGATTACGGTGTTATCGCAAATGGTGCGGCTGCTGCAGGAATATGAATATTTCGCGCTGACCGCCGCCGGTCTCAGTCCTTTGCGTATTTTGCGCCCCATTGCAGCACTGGCCCTGCTGACTATGTTGCTGCAGGCCGCTTTGTCTTTTTATCTGTCGCCGGTTGCGCTCAAACAATTGAAAATCAGCTCTGACGCGCAAGGCGCCACATTGGTGCTGGCTGAATTGCAGGCCGGCGCGTTTAAAAACCTGACCGCCGACATCACCGCCTACACGTCAGGCCGCGACAATCGCGGCAAATGGCAGGATGTGATGATCCATGATGCCTCCAAGCAGTCACCTACAACTTACACGGCGCGCAGCGCCATTTTACAAAGTAATGATGGCGAGAGTTTTTTCTTTCTGGAAGATGGCACACAGCAAATCATCGCCACTGATGGCAGCACGCAATTGGTTCGCTTTCGCGAATATGTGCTGCCCTTGCAAAGCAAAAAAGCCGCTGCACCACGCGCCGCGCTTAACCGCAATCATATGATGATCCATCAATTGCTGAACCCTGCCGCCCATGGCGTCACCCATGACCATCGCATTCGGCGCATGAAAGCGCGCGGGCTTGAGCTGGTCGCCAACACCACGGCACCATTTATCTTCATGCTCATCAGCTTTGCCGTGGTCACCGGCGGCGGTATTAACCGGCACGGTTATGGGCGGCGCATCATGCTGGCCATTGGTTTGGCGCTGTTTTACCAAATCGGCATTATCGCGCTGGCGTCTACCGCGGTTGATGAAAACCAACCGCTTATCGTCTTTATCTGGCCGGTGGTGTTCTTCCTTTCCCTGTTCGCGTTCATTTTAATGAGCAATAATCCGGCTTTGCTGTCGGCGCTGCGGCGCACCAAAACCACGCCTGAAGGCGTTGTTGAGGGAAGAGGTAACGCATGACCGGTATTTTGAACCGCTATCTTATCCGGCAATATGCCATTTGGATTGTCATCGTCACCGGCGGCTTTGGCGTCATTGCCACGCTTGGTGATTTTTTGGAAATGCTGCGCTTTGCCAATCGCTTTGAGCTGGGCGCCGGCGCGGCGTTTCTGTTTACGTTACAACGCTTGCCGCTCCTCCTACTCGACTTGCTGCCTTTCGTGTTTTTGTTCGCGGCCGTGTTCTGCCTATTGCGCCTCAGCCAAGCGCAGGAATTGGCTGTCATTCGCGCCGCCGGTCTGTCGGTCTGGCAGTTTTTGAAACCGCTTCTGGCCTTCACTTTTTTGCTGGCCACCTTCATCGTTTGCGTCATTGAACCGGTCGGCGTGCATTATCATGCCCGCTTCACCGAGACACAAAACGCGCTGACCAAAAAGAGCCCGCAGCTCAGCGTCACCGCGGGTGGCGTCTGGTTTCGCGAAAACTCTGACAAAGGCAATTACTTTATCCGCGCTGACAAGCTCGACCCGAATAATGGCAGCGTGCTGATTAAGGCTGATGTCTCGGTCATGGATGCGGAGGGTGATTTCAGCCACCGCCTGTCGGCCGAAAAAGCGACGCTGAAAGAGGGCCGCTTTGAGCTGGCCAATGTGCGCCAATTTGGCGGCGGCGCTGATGAAACCGTGATACCGGTCGTATCTCTGCCGACACAATTAAAAGTTGATAATCTGCAAGCCGGATTTAAACCGCCGCGCGCCGTCAGCATTTGGCAATTGCCGCTTTATATCGCCGAGGCCGGTGCGGCCGGTATTGATGTGTCGCGTCACCAAGCGCGCTTCCAATCGCTGCTGGCCCTGCCGACGCTCTTATTGGCCATGGTCATGGTCGCGGCCTGTTTTTCGCTGCCGACCGGGCGTATGTTTTCGACCGGGCAGACCCTTGGCCTGTCTGTGATATGCGGCTTTTTTCTGTTTCTTTTCAATGACTTCATCGGTTTGATGGGTGAGTTAAACATCCTGCCTGCAATATTGGCGGGCTGGATGCCGGCAATTATTGCGCTTCTATTATCGGTAAGTTATTTACTATCTACAGAAGACGGGTGAGGAGCTTTTCGATGAGTGATCTGCAATTGGGCAATGCCTTTGGCGCACCGACACAAGATGATTGGTTGGCTGCCGTTGAGACCGCTTTGCGCGGCAAAAGCCCTGATACGCTGAACTCACAAGACCTGGCCGGGTTTGACCGCGCCCCGCTTTATCGCGACACGAACAGCGATAGCGGCCTGCCCGGCTTTGCCCCCTATACGCGGGGCGCCACTGCGGTTAATCGCAAATTCTTGCCTTGGCATATTTCGCAACGCGCCGTGCTTGGCCGTAAGGGTGTTGATAATGCCAGCCTGATGGAAGACCTGCAGGGCGGGGTCTCTGCCCTAACGCTGGACTTTGCTGACAACGCGGCCGGCCAAACAACCGACACGACAGCGCTCGACAAGCTGCTGGAGGGCGTGATGCTGGATATTGCACCGCTGGCACTGGCCAATGCCGATTTGACCGCCGCCCAAGCCGTGCTCGATTTGCTGACACAGCGACAAGCCGCCGACGCGGCGGTTTATCTCAACCTGTCGCCGCTGCAACCGGAAGGTAAGAGCCTGGACTTTGCCGCCTTGCCGCACATTGCGGCGGCGCATCCTGCTGCCCGCCTGCTGACCGCCAATGGCGCCGCATTTCATGCGCAAGGGGCCGGTGTGCCGCAAGAGCTTGGCTGGATGCTGGCCGCACTGACCGCCTATCTTCGGGCGCTAGAGGCTGAAGGCATGCAACCGGCAGAAGCGCTGAGCAAAATTACGCTGACGGTCGCCGCCGATGTCGATATGTTCGCCACATTGGCGAAAATCCGCGCCGCCCGCTTGCTGTTCGCCAATATTGCCGAATCGGTTGGCGCTGCTGAAGCCGTGCCGCAAATCCATGCGGAAAGCAGCCTGCGCGCCTTTGCCGATGTCGACCCATGGGTCAATATTTTGCGCGCCACCGCCGCCGCGCTGGGTGCCGGTATTGCCGGTGTCGATATGATGACAGTCGCCCCGTGTACCGCCACCAGCACCTCAGACAACACATTGACCCGCCGGATTGCCCGCAACACCCAAATCATCCTGCAAGAGGAAAGTCATATCGGCCATGTTGCAGATGCTGCCGGCGGTAGCTGGTATGTCGAGGAACTGACGCAACAATTGGCTGAAAAGGCATGGGCAGAGTTTCAAGCTATTGAAGCGGCCGATGGCTTGGCACAAGCCTTAGCCGATGGCACGATTGACAGCGCGCTGGCCGCGCAAACCGAGGCCTATCAAGCCGACATTGATAAACGCGGCATGCCGCTGGTCGGGGTAAGCGAGTTTCCCAATTTGGAAGAGGCACCGCTGCCGCAAGGTACCGCCACCGGCTATCGCCATGCACAAGGATTTGAGGCTTTGCGCCATGCCGCGCAAAAAGCCAAGCCGAAGGTGTTTATGGCCTGTTTGGGCGAGATGGCCGATTACACGCCACGGTTGAACTTTGCCGCCAATCTTTACGCCGCCGGTGGTCTGCATGCAGTCAATGGCGATGGCGGCACAGACGCCACGGCCATTGCGGAGGCGTTTAAGCAATCAACCGCCAAAATTGCGGTTATTTGCGGCAGCGACACCGCTTATGACGCGCATGCCGCCTCCTTGGCAACAGCTTTGAAAGCGGCCGGGGTAACACATTTGGCGCTGGCCGGTAAGCCGCGCGAGATTGCCGAGATTGATGATTATTGCTTCGCCGGATGCGCGGCGCTGACATATCTGCGTGCCATTCATGGTAAACTGGGACTATAGGGGTGATGACAATGAGCAAACTGCCTGATTTTTCCAAACTGTCTTTGAACACCGCACCGCAGGGCGATTTGGACGCTTGGCAGAACGCTGCCAAATCGGCGCAAGATGCCGCTGATGGCGCGGGCCTGCGCCAAACGCCTGAAGGTATTGATATTAACCCGCTTTACACGGCGGCTGATATTGACGGCCTGCCCTATCTCGACAGCTTTCCCGGTCTGGCGCCCTATATTCGTGGGCCCTATGCCACCATGTATGTCAACAAGCCATGGACGGTTCGGCAGTATGCCGGTTTTTCAACGGCTGAAGAGTCCAACGCCTTTTACCGCCGTAACTTGAAGGCCGGCCAAAAAGGCCTGTCGGTCGCCTTCGACCTGGCCACCCATCGCGGCTATG
>JBMHCM010000130.1:0-10018 GCA_049889915.1 Parvibaculales bacterium | reverse complement strand
TTTCACCAAATCACCGGTGCGGTAATCGGCGATTTGATAATCGAAACTGGCATAGCCGCGTGTCGCGCTTTTCAGCCGGTCATAAAAATCAAACACCACTTCGTTCAAGGGCAGTTCATATTCCAGCATGGCACGGCTGCCGGCATAGGACAGATTAATCTGTCGGCCACGGCGGTCTTCGCACAATTTCAAAACCGCACCCATATATTCATCCGGCACCAAAATCGACGCCTTGATCCACGGCTCATCAATATGGTCAATATGCACCACATCCGGCATATCGGCCGGATTGTGCAGCTCTTGCATGGAGCCATCATTCATATGCAGCTGATAGACCACGCTGGGCGCTGTGGTGATGAGGTCGATATCAAACTCGCGCTCAATGCGTTCGCGAATAATCTCCAAATGCAGCAGCCCCAAAAAACCGCAGCGAAAACCAAAGCCCAAAGCAGCCGAGGTTTCCATTTCATAGTCAAAGCTGGCATCGTTCAAACGCAGCTTGGCCATCGCCTCGCGCAAATCTTCAAATTGCGCGCTATCGGTCGGGAACAGCCCGCAAAAAACCACCGGTTGCGCCGGTTTAAAGCCTTCCAAAACCTCATCGCAAGGTTTTTTGTCTTCCGTCACCGTATCACCGACACGTGTGTCGGCAACTTGTTTGATGGCCGCCGTGAAATAACCGATTTCGCCCGGCCCCAGCGCGTCTACCGTTTCGCGTTTGGGGCGAAACACGCCAACCTGGTCAACCGGATGGCTGGCCCCGGTCGACATCATGCGAATTTTCGTGCCTTTTTTCAGCGTCCCGTCAATCACTCGCACCAGCACGACAACGCCCAAATAAGCATCGTACCAACTGTCAACCAGCATGGCTTTCAGCGGCGCGTCCGGGTCACCGGCCGGCGGCGGCAATTGCGTCACAATCGCTTCCAGCACATCGGCGATACCAAGGCCGGTCTTGGCGGAAATATCGACACTGTTTTCAGTATCCAGCCCGATAACATCTTCGATTTGGGTTTTTACCCGCTCCGGCTCGGCGGCCGGCAGGTCGACCTTATTGAGCACCGGCACAATTTCATGGTCGACATCGATCGCCTGATAGACATTGGCCAGCGTCTGCGCCTCAACGCCCTGGCTGGCATCGACCACCAGAAGCGAGCCTTCGCAGGCGGCCAAAGAGCGGTTTACCTCATAGGCGAAATCAACATGGCCCGGCGTATCAATCAGGTTCAGCTGATAGGTCTCGCCATTGGCCGCCGTATAGTCGAGCCGCACGGTTTGCGCCTTAATGGTGATACCGCGCTCGCGCTCAATATCCATATTGTCCAAAACCTGTTCCGACATTTCGCGCTCGGACAAGCCGCCGGTCAGTTGAATCAAGCGGTCGGCCAAAGTCGACTTGCCGTGATCAATATGGGCAATGATGGAAAAATTGCGGATATGGCTTTGCGTTTCAACACTCATGCGGCTGATATAGCACCGTGCGCGCACGGCAACAATGCGTCAAATGAGGCTAGCCGCGCAATTTGCCGCCGGTGGTCTTTTCAACATTGGCGGTGACTTTTTCGGCCACCGTGTCAATTTCCGCTTCCGTCAACGTTGTATCGACCGGTTGCAGCACCACTTCCAAGGCCACCGATTTCATGCCGGTCGGCAGATTGCCGCCTTCAAACACATCAAATACGCGGACATCTTGAATGAGCTTTTTGTCAGCCCCTTTAGCGGCCCGCACCATATCGGCGGCGCGGGTATCGGCACTGACCTCAAAAGCGAAGTCGCGGCGCACGGTTTGTAAGTTCGACAAAGCCAAAGCGGCGCGCGCCACACCGGCTGCTTGTTTCGGTGCCGGCACGGTTTCCGGATAGACTTCAAAAGCGACCACCGGCCCGTCAACATCCAAAGCCTGCAACAGCGCCGGATGCACTTCGCCAAACAGGGCCATGGGCTGTTTAGGATTGCGGGCCAGCACGCCGGAGCGTCCCGGATGGTAAATCGTGGCCTTTTGCGTATCGGCAATCGGCAGGATTTGCAGACCGCGCACATCGACCCCGCAGGCCGCCAGGGCGGCCTCAGCATCGCCGCGCGCTTGATAGGCATCGACCGTTTGCGATTGCCCTTGCCAATTTTTCGGCTGCGCCAAACCGGCCCGGATACCGGCGGCGGCAAAATGCTGCGCCCCCGGTGTCGGCCCGTCAAACGCATGGCCCAATTCAAACAGGCAAATGCTTTGCGCGCCGCGATCGGCATTGCGTTGCGCGGCAGCCAACAGGCCGGGCAGCAAAGAGGGGCGCATATGGCTCAGCTCTGACGAAATCGGATTGGCCAATTGCAACCCATCAGCGACATGAAAGGCCTCCGCTTGCGGTTTGGACACAAACGACCATGTGACCGCCTCAACAAGACCGCGACCGGCCAAAGCACGGCGCATCAGACCGGCACGGCGTTGTGCCAAGGTCAGTGTCGGCTTGGCGACACCTTGTTTTTGGCCGGCTTGCTTGGGCAGCGGTGTGGAGGGCACTTCGGTCAACCCGTGAATGCGGGTAATCTCTTCAACAATATCGGCCGCGCCATAGGGATTGTCATCAACATCGGGGCGCCAGCTCGGCACGCTGACCTGCCAAGACGAGCCGTCCTTATCTTTCTCAACGCCAAAGCCGAGCGCTTGCAAGATGCGCCGCATCTCTGCCTCAGCCAAGGAGAGGCCCGTCAGTTGTTCAACACGGGCCGGGTCAAAGGCAATGGTCTTTTCGGGAGCCGGCACCGCACCGGCCGTCACCGGTTTGGTCGGTGTACCGCCGCATAAATCGACAATCATCTGCACGGCCAAATTCAGACCGGTCTCGACCGAGGCCGGGTCAACGCCGCGCTCAAAACGATAGCGGGCGTCTGACTCAATATAGTGACGGCGCCCGGACAGGGCAATGGCAACAGGTTCAAACCAAGCGCTTTCAACCAGCACGTTTTTCGTCTCAAAGGTCGAGCCGCTTTCCAGCCCGCCCATAATGCCGCCCAGCCCGACCGGGCCATTGGCATCGGCAATTACGCAATCCTCTGTCGCAAGCTCGTACGTCTCTTCATCCAGTGCGACAAAACTTTCGCCGGCTTTGGCTGCCCGCGCCGTCACCGGGCCGGATAATTTATCGGCGTCGTAAACATGCAAAGGCTTGCCGCGATCGAAAGAAATATAATTGGTGATGTCGACCAAGGCGCTGATCGGATTGAGACCAATCGCCTTCAAGCGCGCCTGCAACCAAGCCGGACTGGCCTTATTTTCAACGCCCTCAATCAGGCAACCGGCAAAAACCGGACAGGTTTCATGCGCAACATGAATGCCGATATCGCTTGTCTTTTCGGCGACAATCGGCGCGGTCGTATCGGGCTTCAACGTGCCGAGACCGGCCGCCGCCAAATCACGGGCAATGCCGCGTACCCCCAAACAATCAGGCCGGTTTGGCGTAATGCCGATTTCAATCATCGGGTCGGTTTGTCCCAAGGCGACGGCCGCCGATGTGCCGATGACCGCATCTTCAGGCAATTCGATAATGCCGTCATGGTCATCCGACAGACCCAATTCGGCACCGGAACACATCATGCCATTGCTTTCGACACCGCGAATTTTCGCTTTGCCCAACACCATGCCATTGGCCGGAATGACCGCGCCTTGCTGCGCCAAAATGCCTTTCAGCCCGGCCCGTGCATTGGGCGCGCCGCAGACCAGCTTTTGCTCGCCTTGGCCGGAGACCACAGTGCAAATTTGCAGCTTATCGGCTTCCGGGTGTTTTTCGGCAGCAATGATTTCCGCCACTTCGAAACCGGCAAGGGTCGCGGCCGGGTCAACCACTTCTTCGACCTCAAGGCCGATAAGCGTCAGTTTCTCGACAATCGCGTCCAGCGCGGCATCGGTGTCCAAATGATCGTGCAACCAAGATAGGGTAAATTTCATTTATTCGTCCCCCTATTTCGCAGCCGTGATGGCAGCCAGCGCCTTATTGGACAGGCCGCCGGCCAGCCCCGGCACATCAATCGGCAAGAAGCCATAATGTTTCAACCAGCGCAAATCGGCTTCAAAAAAGCTGCGCAAATCAGGCGCGCCATATTTCAGCATGGCCAGACGGTCAATCCCCATGCCAAAGGCAAAGCCTTGATATTTTGCCGGATCAATACCGGCATGCGCCAGCACCCGGCCATTGACCATGCCGGAGCCACCGATTTCCATCCACTCATCACCCTCGCCGACAACCAGCTTGTCGCCATCACGGTAGCACGGCATATCGATTTCCATGCTCGGCTCGGTGAACGGAAAATAGCTGGGGCGCAAGCGAATGGAAATATCATCAACCTCGAAAAACGCTGCCAAAAACGCCTCCAGCACATATTTCAAATGCCCCATATGGGTTGTCTCATCGACCACCAGCCCTTCAACCTGATGGAACATCGGCGTATGCGTCTGATCGCTATCGCAGCGATAGGTGCGGCCCGGCGCGATAAACCGAAACGGCGGTTGGCTATCTTGCATGGTGCGCACTTGCACCGGCGAGGTATGGGTGCGCAAGACCAGCGGCTCGCCGTCTTCTTCGGCCTGCATATAAAATGTGTCGTGCATTTGCCGCGCCGGATGCGCATCGGGAATATTCAGCGCCGTGAAATTGTAAAACTGGCTTTCAATATCCGGCCCTTCGGCGACATCAAAGCCCATATCGGCAAAAATGGCGGCAATCTCTTCCATCACTTGGCTGACCGGATGCAAGCGGCCCTGCAAGAGCGGGTCCTCGGTCAAAGGCAGGGTCATATCTTGTGTTTCTTCGACCAAGCGGGCGTTTAGCGCTGCCGCTTCCAAAGCGGTTTTTTTGGCGGCAATGGCTTGGGTGATGCGATCGCGCAAATTATTGAAAGCCGGGCCATTGATCTGTCGTTCTTCCGGGCTCATGCCGCCCAGCGTTTTCAACAATGCTGAAACCGAGCCTTTTTTGCCAAGACTGGCCACTCTTACCTCTTCCAGTGCGGCCGGATTGTCGGCCGCTTCAATGGCGGCGGTGATGTCGGCTTCCAATTGCGTTGCGTCGCTCATCGCGTCACTCTTTATCTTCTCATTCAAAAAAAATCCCGCCCGCAGTTAATCGGATGCATCCGAGTTTGCGGGCGGGGTTATGGTGCAAGGGGCCGGAGCCCCCGTCAAATGCTTTTAGCCAAGCGCGGCGCGCGCTTTGCCGACCAATGCTTCAAAAGCGGCCGGCTCGTGCACGGCCAAATCGGCCAGGACTTTGCGGTCAACTTCAACACCGGCTTTACCCAGCCCGTTGATAAACTGACCGTAAGGCAGACCGTGTTGACGGCTGGCTGCGTTGATACGCTGAATCCACAGAGCGCGGAAATTGCGCTTGCGGGCACGGCGGTCGCGATAAGCATATTGACCGGCCTTGGTAACGGCTTGTTTGGCGACGCGAATGGTGTTTTTGCGACGGCCGTAATAGCCTTTGGCCTTTGACAGAACTTTTTTATGGCGTGCGTGAGACGTCACGCCGCGTTTTACACGAGACATTTGATCTCCTCCTTAGCCGTTGGGCAGAAATTTGCGCACGATTTTCGCATCCTGCGGCGACAACACAGTGGTGCCACGCTGGTTACGAATTTGTTTCTTGGTACGTTTGATCATACCGTGGCGCTTACCGGCTTGGCCGGCCCGCACCTTACCTGAAGCGGTCAGCTTAAAACGCTTTTTCGCTCCCGATTTGGTTTTCATTTTGGGCATTTCGTCATCCTTTCGCTTTCAAAGCAGATACAAGTCAACCAACATGGCAGCCCTAACAGCCAGAAGGTTGAGCGCGTGCGTTTTCGCTAAAACATCACGAGCAGCGCGTGTTATACGAGAAATGCAGCAAATTGCAAGCCATAGCGGCCGATAAATCCACAAGCCGAAAGAGCCATTTCATCATGACCGATACCGCCTCTGACAAACCGCTGAGCATTGCCCATCGCGGGGCCGCCAATCTATGGCCGGAAAACACGCTTTACGCTTTTGAGCGGGCGATTGCCGCCGGTGTCGATGGCATTGAGCTGGATGTGCAGCTTTCGGCCGATGGCCAGCTTATGGTGCATCATGATGCGCAGCTAAAGCCGGAAGCAACGCAAAAAGGCGGGCAATTTTTGACCGCGCCAACGCCGCGCCTCGATGCGCTGACAACACAAGAACTGGCAGCCTATGAGGTTGGGCAATTGCAAGCCGACAGCCCCTATGGCGCGCGCCGCCAAGGCCGTGAAAACAAAGCCGGTCTGACAATTCCCAGTTTGGCCGAGGTGGAAGCGCTGATTGCCGCCACCGCCAAGTCTGATTTCCGACTATATTGCGAATTGAAAACCGATATGCGGGCCGACCCGCAGCAAAGCCTGCGCTTGGCCGAGGCTTATTTGGCCGCTTTGGAAAGCTCACCGATTGCCGCACAGCATATTGTCATTTCTTTTGATTGGCGCTGCTTGGCGCGGGTGCGCGCGGCGCGACCCGATATAGCTCATGCCTATACCACTATGGCTTTCACCGAGACCGACCCGGACCATCCGTCAGCGGCGCATGATAAAGGCCTGGCGGCAGCCATTCGCGCCGCCTCGCGGGACGGCGCCCCATGGTGGGATTGTGCCGATTGGCGCGATCAGCCGGGCAAAAGCCATGGTGAAAAAGTGCTGCGCGCCATTCAGGCGCAAGGCGGGCGCGGCTGGTTTGCCGAGCAAAGCGATATCACGGCGGAAAATATGGCGCTGGCCGATAGGCTCGGTCTGGCGGTCGGTGTTTGGACGGTCAACCGGCCCGATACCATGCGCCACTGCGCACGGCTCGGCGTGGCGGCGATTATCACCGACCGTCCCGATATTCTGAGCGAGATATAGCAGACGGCATTGAAACCGGGCCGCCGGTTGGCTGGTCGGCCTATTTAGGGGCAATCACCATAATCATTTGTCGGCCTTCCATTTTCGGCATGGCTTCGACTTTGGCGATTTCGGCGGTTTCATCTTTGACGCGATTGAGCACATCCATACCAAGGCTTTGGTGTGCCATTTCACGCCCGCGGAACCGCATGGTCAGCTTGACCTTGTCACCGGCGGTGAGGAATTTGACGACATTCCGCATCTTTACGTCATAATCATGCGTGTCGATATTCGGCCGCATTTTAATCTCTTTGACGTCGACGGTTTTCTGTTTTTTACGCGCCTCAGAGGCTTTTTTCTGTTCTTGATATTTCAGCTTACCATAGTCGAGAATCTTACACACAGGCGGGTCGGCATTGGGCGATACTTCAACCAGATCCAACCCTTCTTCCTCTGCCATGGCCAGTGCCGAATCCGTGTCGACAATGCCCATTTTTTCACCGGAGGCTCCAATTACCAAAACTTTGGGTACGGTAATCATACGATTGACGCGCGGGCCTGTATGACGTGGCGGCTGCGCGGCGTGTGGTCTACGTGCTATGGCTTTGCTCCTATTGCTGTTGCCTGAACCGGTTGTGACCCGGATGAGGCTAGGTTTAGGCGATATGTCGGGGAAGTCAACGCTAAATCAGGCGTCCGGTCGCGCGGCGCTGGCGCATCGCCAAGGCGGCCGCGGCCAAATGAGATATTTCAAATAGGGCAAAGCCTGTGGCTGCGGTTGATAAACGGCCTCAAAATGGCGCCATGAAATGCGCCGTATCAGCGCCAAAAATCCGCGCAACCCCAATGGCCCATAAACCCATATTTCATCTGCCTTGAGGGAAAGGGTTTGCTGCGCCGGCGTCAGTAAAACGCTGAGCGAGCTGACTGTCGGGTAAAGCGCTTCGATTTCCGCTTGCAGCGCTTCGTCGGAAAGCCCAAAAGCGACCAGCAAAACGCCGCCCGGCTCGGCCACGGCACGGCTCATCCGATCAACTCGGCATAGACATTCAGCGTGCGGTGGCACATGGCAGCTTGCGTATAATTGGCCTCAACATGGGCGCGGCCATTGGCGCCCATTTTAAATAAGGCTTCCGGCGGCAGGGCCAAGGCGGCTTGCAGCTTGGCCGCCAAATCATCAGCATTGCCCATTTCCGCCAACCAGCCTGTGCCGCCCACATTGGCAGGCTGTGCGATAACGGTTTCGCGATACCCGCCACCATTGCTGGCAATCACCGGCAGGCTGGCCGCTTGCGCTTCAATAATGGTTCGTCCAAACGGCTCAGGGCGGATGGTCGGCACAACGGCCATATTGGCCGCCGCATAGGCCGATGGCATATTGTTTTCCAATCCGGCGAAAACCAAACGGTCGGCACAGCCATTGGCGCGTGCCTGCGCGGTCAGGTCAGCAACATAATCATTGCGCCCCTGCGCACTGCCGACCAACACAAGATAAGGCTGCAAGTCAGCTGATAGCTGACCCAATGCGTCGAGCAAGACATGCTGGCCTTTTAACGGCGTCACCCGCGCCGGACATAAAATCACAAAGGCGTCCAACGGCACGCCCCATTGTTGGCGTTTGGCGGCTATGTCAGTTTCCGAAAATTGATGGCGGGCCAGCGCATCGACATCGCAGCCGCGCGGCACAACACGAATTTTGTCACGATATTGCGGATAGACTTTAGCGATTTTTGAGGCCGTATATTGCGAATTGGCAATCGAAACGCGCCCACGCACCAGCACGCTGTTATAAAATACTTTAGCCCGCGGTTTTTCATGGACGGTCGAATGATAGGTCGTCATGAAAGGAATATCGGCGAGCTTTCCGGCCCGCAAACCCGACCAGCCGGGGGCCCGTGATCTTGTGTGAATAAGGTCAACCTTCTCCGCCTTTGCCAAATCGGCCAAAAGGCGGCCATGGCGCCAAACAGTGAAAGGATTTTTGCTGGCAACCGGCAGATGTATGACCTCGCCACCATTATCAATAATCTTCTGTTCCAGCGCGCCGCCTTGACTGACCACCAAGGCCCGCCCGCCGGCTTGACAAATGGCACGGGCGATTTCCACAGTGGTGATTTCAGCGCCACCAACATCCAATTCCGGCACCACTTGCATAATGGTTTTGCCGGTCAGGTTTACGGCATGGGTTACCGGAAGGGAAAAAGCGTCGCGCACGTGCAAATTCTTTCATTGAACTGTCTTCTCAGTCATAATTGAGTTCAACGAAAACACCAAATCAATCACCGCCTTTATGGGAGAGCCGCATGCCTGTTTTGACCCGCCCCGCCGATACCAGCCCGCTTGGGGCGCAGCAAATCGCCTATCAGCAAATGGCCGGCCAGCCATCAAACAACGCGCCGGGGGTGATTTTTTGCGGCGGCTTTCGCTCGGATATGACCGGCACCAAAGCGCAAGCGCTAGCCGATTGGGCCGAGGCGACCGGGCGCGCTTACACGCGATTTGACTGGTTCGGCCATGGCCAATCCTCCGGCGCTTTTACCGACGGCACGATGAGCCATTGGCGCGGCGACCTGCCTTGCGTGTTGGATAATTTATGCGACCGGCCGCAAGTGCTGGTCGGCTCAAGCTTTGGCGGTTGGTTGTCGCTGATGGCGGCGCTGGACCGGCCGGAGAAAGTTGCCGCGCTGGTTCTCATCGCACCGGCCGTTGATATGACCGAGCGGCTGATGTGGGCGCGGTTTTCCGAAAAGGCCCGCGCCAAACTGATGGATGAGGGATTGATTTACGACCCGTCGCAATATGATCCGGAGGGCTATCCAATCACCAAAGCGCTGATTGAGGATGGCCGTCAGCATTTAATGTTGGACGCGGCGATTGAGATAAATGTGCCGGTGCGCATTCTGCATGGCCAGCAAGACGATGCCGTGCCATGGCAATTGTCACTGCAGTTGGCGGAAAAATTGACCGGCCAAGATGTCGATGTGCAGTTGATAAAAAACGGCGACCACCGCCTGTCAGAGCCTGATGAAATAGCCCGCCTGCTGCATTTGATAGAGACCCTGCCGGTCTAGACGCGGTTAAAAATCACCGCTTTGCAACAAAGCGGTCAGCCCCTCGCGATAAGTCGGATAGCGCAAGCTCACGCCAAGCTCTTGTTTCAACC
>JBMHCM010000129.1:0-9313 GCA_049889915.1 Parvibaculales bacterium | reverse complement strand
CGCCGGTGACGGTTGACAAGATTTGACGGTTTCCACTCATGTTTTTCTCCTTTTGAGGGGTTAGGGCCGCATGCCGGTCAGATAGGGCTGCGGTTGTTGACTGCGATAGGCATGTAATGCCAGCGTCAGCCAGCTTATCAGCTTCGGACGGGTTTCGCGTGGGTCAATAATTTCATGGACGGACAGGCCTTCAGCGCGCGGGAAGGGCGATTGGCTGGCCGCAAGCATATCTTCCAATTCCTTTTGTCGCGCTGCGGGGTCTTCTGCCGCTGCGATTTCACGACCGAAAGCAACCGCCACACCGCCCTCGACCGGCAGCGCACCGCTGGCTGCGCTGGGCCAGGACAGCACATAACCATCAGGGCCGAAATGAGCTTGTGCGGCAACACCAAAAGCTTTCAAAACCTGTACGCTGGCCCATGGCACACGGCTTTGCAGAACCGCTGAAATGGCTGCCGTGCCGTGGCGTATCGTGCCGGCCTTTTCGCTGTCGGGGCCAATCATAAAGCCCGGCTCGTCGACAAAGCTGATGACGGGTAGATGAAAGCTGTTGCAGAAGTCAATGAAACGGCGCAGTTTTTGCGCCGCCGCTGCCGTCATGGCACCGGCATAATACATGCAATCATTACCGATGACGGCCACACTTTCGCCGTTCATGCGCGCCAAACCGGTGATCAGGCTGGGGCCGTATTTTCGGCCCATTTCGAAAAAGCTGGAAGCGTCGCCATGCTTGTCGACCACGGCTTCAATGATTTTGCGCATTTGGAAGGGCTGGCGCCGATTGGTCGGCACAATGGTTGCGAGCGCATCCTCGCAACGCTCAACCGGGTCGGTTGGGCTCAGCGTATCGGGAAAGTTCCAAGCATTATCGGGCACGAAGGAGAGAAAGCGGGCAATTTGGGCCATGGCGTCGGCTTCATCTGTTGCCAGATTGTCAATCGCACCGCTGGCAAGGTGCACTTGCGGCCCCCCCAGTTCTTCTTTCGTCATGTCATGACCGAGGGCGCGTTTGACGACTTGCGGGCCGGCAATCAACACGGCGGCGTTTTCCGTCATCACGGAAAAATGCGATGCGACAAGGCGCGCCGCGGGAAGACCTGCAACGGGGCCGAGGGCTGCCGTTGCCACCGGCACGGCAGAAAGCGTTTGTGCCAGCGGCACAAAGCGCGATTCATGAAAAACCGGCTCGCCGAGCGGACGCCGATTTTTCTCATTGCCGGTGCCGCCGACCGAGCCGCCGCCGCCTTCATGGAGGCGGATGAGGGGCAATTTATATTGTAAGGCCAATTGCTCGGTATAAACGCTCTTTCTGAGGCCGGCCGGATTGGGCGAGCCGCCGCGTACGGTAAAATCCTCGCCGCCAACAATGACTTTACGTCCGTTTACCGTACCAAAACCAAGTATAAAATTGGCCGGCTGGAAATCCTTCAAATTGCCGTCATCGTCATATTCGGGCACACCTGCGCCTTGCCCGACTTCGTCAAAGCTACCGCGATCCAAAAGCGCATCTATGCGCTCGCGAATGGTCAAGCGTCCCTTTTTGTGATGTTTGCCAACCGCTTCCGCTCCGCCTTGCTGTGTGGCCAGCTTGCGGCGGGCGTGAATTTCATCAATTTCGTCGTCCCAACTCATGCGCGTCATTCCGACCTAATTAATCGTTGCAATCAATTGGCCTTCGCCAATCATGTCGCCCTCCGCGACATGCAATTTGGTCAAAGTGCCGGCCTTTGGGGCGGTGACCGGAATTTCCATTTTCATCGATTCCAAAATGACGATGACATCATCGGCTGCCAAAGTGCTGCCTTCCGCGGCGATGATTTTCCAGACACTGCCGGCAATCTCACTGTTTACTTGCATTTCATGCTCCCTAGTGCGCCATAGCCTAGCCAGCGGCTTGGAGAAGTGCAAGCGGCCAAACGCAATCAATCAAGGCTTGCAAACGGTTTCGGCTTGGGTCACGCTTTTCCTATGGAAAAAGACAGTTCTTCACCGGCGCGCTTGGCGTTTATTGCAATTGGCGTCATCGCATTTGTTTGGCTTGGCCTGTTCGTTATTTTGCCTGCCGTCACCGGAAAGCCCGGCGTGGCGCAGCAAATGCAATCGGATTTGGAGGGCGCTTATAAGCGGCCCGGCCCGTACTGACCGGCGCAATATATGACCTCGTTTTTCTAGGCCCTGTGTGCCCATATTGTGCTTGCCATTGCAAGTGCTTGGCTTATGTTCCCGCATAGTCGATTAAGGAAATCCTATGCGTTTTATTGCCGTTTTTTGTGCCGCTCTCGGGTCGGTTCTGCTTCCGAATTTTGTCGCCGCCGGCGATTTGACAGAGCCGCTTTGGGAGGTCGGCGTCGGTGGCGGCGGCTTTGCCGGGCCAACTTATCCGGGCGCTGATGATGAAACGGCGCAGGCGCTTTTCGTGCCGTTTTTCATTTACCGTGGCGAAGTTTTTTCCATCGGCGAAGAAAGCGGCGCACGGGCTTTGGCTTTTGCCAATGAGACCTTTGAGTTTGATGTTTCTTTGGGGGCAAGCCTGGCGGCTGATACCAGCGAAGATGCCGATCGCGAGGGCATGCCGGATTTGGACTTCTTATTCGAGATCGGTCCGCAGGTCATCTATCATGCGGCCAAGCTGGACCATAAAAGCTGGACCAGTCATATTGATTTGAAAATGCGGGCCCGTGCCGTTATTGGAACGGATCTCGCAAGCTTTACCGATCAAGGCTATATCCTTGAGCCGGCTTTGGTTTATGAGCTGAAATCAAAGCGCGACAGCCGCATGGAGTTTCAATTGGATATTGAAGTTATTAGCGGTAGCCGCAGGCTGAACGAGTATTTTTACGATGTCGACGCGGCCTATGTGACCGATACCCGACCGGCCTATCAGGCCGAAGCCGGCTATATCGGTACCGAAATCGGCACCAGCATGTCTTATCCGGTGACGGATAATTTCTTGGTTTTTGCCGGTTTGGATGTCGAGTTTTATAATGGCAATGCCAATGAAGACAGTCCGTTGTTTAAAGAAAACAGAGCGGTCAGTGGTGGCATTGGCCTCGTCTATACATTCTATGAAAGCGATCGGCGCGTGCCGCGTCGCTGATTTTACGGCGCTCCCCCAATCGTCTTGAGGGTAAAACTTAATTTGATGCTGGTATTGGGTTCAATGCCGGCAACCGTGCTGTAATCGCGGTCGAAACTGAGGGTCAGTAAAGTGCATTCATCCTGATAATTGAGATTGGCACGCGCCTCCACGCGTTCTCCGGCCTCAAGATTTTCACGCATCGCGGCATCGACGGACCAGTTATCATTTATCGTCCAGCCGATATTGGCCGTGGCCTCGTCCAATACGGCAGCGCCGTTTTGTCCGGCCTCGTAAAAGCTGTGGTTGACGCCCATTTGGAGTTTTTTGAAGGCGAGTCCCAGCTTGGTCTCGCTGCGTAAAACTGCGTTGCCGGTTTCGTCAAATCGCGCTTGTTGCGACAGCGACAGGGCACCGGCGCGCAATGAAATATCGGTCACCAGATTGGAGCGGTTTTCGCCATAGCCCGAATTCAGCGCAAAGCTGCGGTCAGACAGATTGACCGATTGGCCGATAAAAAATTCCGTCTGTAAACGGCTCAACAAATCCAAACTATGGGTGAGGCCGAAATTGAAACGGCTGGCTTCGTCTTTTGTCGCCAGCGGGTTGAACAGCTGGGCGCGGCTGAGGCTAATCGAACTGCCGCTGATAAACGGCACGTTTTCATAATCTTCATTTTCGGTCGCAACAACTAATTGCGCCCGCGGTGTTAGGGTTTGTGTGTCCGTACCGGTCTTGCGGCGCAGCGGATAGGCAAGTGTTAGTGCCGTCGCATTGGCACTTAAAAACTCTTCCGCTTCCACGGTCTGCCCGTCTTGTGGGTGATATTGGTAAGCGTCGAGCGCCAAGCGGTTGCGGGCCGATAAAACAAAACCGCTGCGTGTAATGTGTTCCCGACGCCAATCAAACTGGCTGTTTACATGGGTGACATCGGTACCCAAATTACGAATGTCATGGGTCAATCGATTGGTCATGGAAACGGCGCCGCCGAATATTTCCGTATCAAAATAGACTTGGTGGGTCACGATAGGAGCAATGATATCAACCGTGCTGGCGGTTTCCGCCGACACAGTGTTGCGAAAACCGTGCGCCTCAATGCTGAGGTTTTGTTTGCCCCAATCGCGCACTAGTTTGACCTTATTCGTCAGGCGATTGGCGTCGGTTATGTCATAGCGCCGAAAGAACAAATCATCCGATGCGTCTTGAAGCGTAAAACTCATATTCCATTCGGCAATCCGAAAAGAGCCGTCACCGACAAGGCCGAGGCGGTTGTCTCGACTGGTGTCGTTGTTTAACTCTCCCGATGGGCTGTGCGCATAGCCGGTCAATTGATAGGAGCCGAAGCGGGTCAGGTGACGCCATTGCGAGGTCAAAAACGGGTCTTGTTTCTCGCTGATGCGTGGTGTCAGGGTGATGTCATAATTGGGTGCCAGATCGAAATAATAGGGTGTCTCGACGGCGGCACCAAAATCATTTGAACTGGCGAGCCGCGGTGCCAGAAAGCCGCTGCGCCGATCAACTTTCGGGCCGGCATGCGCCATATAGGGCAGGTAAAAAACCGGCAGGCCGTAAACCTCGAGGCGTGGATGGGCGTAATAAACATTTTGCCCGGCGCGGTCATAGGTAATGCGGGACGCTTGGATTTGCCATAGCGGATCGTCTTGCGGGTCTTCGCAGGGTGCGCAGGAAGTAAAATTGGCGTGTGCCAAGCGCAACTCATTGGGGGCTTGGTCGGCGCCGGTGGCGCGCATACGTCCCGATGGTTCGAGCCTTACCGATAAGTCCTGTAAACTGCCTGCATCAAGGGCCAGATTGAGAGTGGCCTTGCCCGCGTTGATTTTTGTGCCATCGGCTTCTTGCAATAAGAGGGGGGTTGGAATGGAGACGGTTTCCGTGTCGCGGTTAAGCAAGAGTTTTTGCGTGTTCAGACGACCGCCTGCACCGGTCAATTCGACATTGCCGACGGCCTCTACCGCGCCTGTCATATCGTCGATCATCACCTCATCTGCTTCCAGCGCACCGCCTTGAGTTTCTGCGACAGCCTGCGAGGCGCATAACCCAATGGCCAAAACGGGAATGGGCAAGAGAGAAAGGAGCGAGTTCATGGCGTTACCATAAGCCAGTTTCCCAAGGCGACAAAGTGATTGCTTTCACGCAAAGTGTGGCTATTTTGACGGAATATCGAATGAGGGTTTTATGTTGGACCGTTTTAAATCAAATCAAGGACATGTCGGCGTTGTTGGACTCGGTTATGTCGGTTTGCCGCTTTCCATTGCTTTTGTGGAGGCCGGTTATACCGTCACCGGCTTTGATATTGATGCTGATAAGGTGAATCAACTTAATGGCGGTAAGACCTATATCCGTCATATCGGTGCTGACGCGATCCAAGATATGTTGGCGACGAAACGCTTCAGCGCGAGTGCCGATTTTGCGCAGCTCGCTGATGTTGACGCTATCGTCATATGTGTGCCGACGCCTTTGAAAAACGGACGTGAGCCGGATCTCAGGCCGGTCCTATCGACAGGTGAGGAAATCGCCAAACATTTGCGTGCCGGCCAGCTTGTTGTCCTGGAATCAAGTACCTATCCCGGCACAACAGATACCGAGTTGGCCGGTGTTTTGGAAGTCTCAGGTCTGAAGGCAAATGAGGATTTTTATCTCGCTTATTCTCCGGAACGTGAAGACCCGGGTAATGCTGATTTTGGCACTTCTCGCATTCCGAAACTGGTCGGTGCCGATACACCTGAAGCTTTGGCGTTATCCGTCGCCCTTTACGAGGGCGTCATATCGGAAGTCGTGCCGGTTTCATCGGCGCGTGCAGCAGAGGCGGCAAAGCTGACGGAAAACACATTCCGCGCCGTCAATATTGCCATGGTCAATGAGTTGAAGGTGATTTTTGATAAAATGGATATTGATGTGTGGGATGTCATTAACGCGGCTGCGACGAAGCCATTCGGTTTTATGCCGTTCTATCCAGGTCCCGGTCTAGGCGGGCATTGTATCCCCATCGATCCGTTTTATCTGACGTGGAAAGCGCGTCAGCATGGTGTCGAGACACGATTTATTGAACTGGCAGGTGAGATTAATACCGATATGCCGCGCTATGTCGTTTCGCGTTTGGAGGCGGCGCTGGTAGAGAGCGGGACGTCACTTAAGGGTGCTGAAATTCTTTTGCTTGGCATCGCATATAAGAAAAATATTGATGATATGCGCGAGAGCCCAGCGCTTGTTCTACTTGAACTGCTTGAAGCCGCCGGCGCACGGGTTGCTTTCCATGATCCACATGTGCCGGTCATTCCGATGACACGCGAGCATGCTGAGCTGGCCGGGCGTCAATCCGTGGACGTGTCGAGGGCAGCTGCATCTGACGCTGTGTTAATCGTCACCGATCATGACGCTGTTGACTATGTAGAGCTTGCCCATGGCACCAAGCTGATTGTCGATACCCGCAATGCCATGTCGGGGATTGCCGGATCTGCGACTGTGGTGAAAGCCTAACGGCCGAGATACGCAACAAGCATGCCGCTTCTTTGCACGCCGGCATAATATACCGCCATAAAAGCGAAGAAGGCGGCGATGCTGATCGTCTCTCCAAATGAGGCGTATACGCCATAACCCAGCCAAAAAGCGCCCATGGATGACAGGATCATAACCAAAAGTGTGCGTCTGGCCGAAAAGCCGGCACTCATCAATATGTGATGGAGATGGGTGCGGTCCGGGGCCATCGGCGATCGGCCGTTCAAAATGCGACGAATGATGATGGTCGTCATGTCGGTCAAAGGTATGGCAATCATCCACAAGCACAAAGCCGCCGGGATTGGGGCATTGGATGCGCCATTGGTTTGACTGACAGTCAGCAGCGAGATTGCAATCACCATGCCGATAAACATTGAGCCGCTATCACCCAGAAAAATCTTGCGGCCGTTAAATACTTGCAGGTTGAACAATAAAAAGCCCGATAGGGCACCGATAAAAACGACTGAATTGAACAAAACGCTGGGGCCTTGTTGCACGCCCATCAGATTAAAGGTGAGGTTGAGGTGGGTGATGGCCATTAACGCCATGCTGGCCGAGAGACCATCAATGCCGTCAATAAAGTTAAAGGCATTTATGGCAACAATAATGGCGAAAATTGCCAGCGCGCTGTGTAGCCAGGCGAGCTCGGGTGTGTCGTATATTTCGGCAAACACGCCGATATCGTGCAAGTGGATGTCTTGACTGAGAACCAAAACAACGGAAATCGCAAGGTGGCAAAACAGTCTGAACCAAGGCGAAATCGGGCGTCGGTCGTCGAGCATGCCGAGGATGACCAAAGCGAGACCGGCCAGTGTAATGGCGATGGGGAAACCACTCGGGTCGAAAAACCCAGCCGCGACGACAATCAGCCATATTACCGGGCCACCGATAAGGGGAACCTCGCCCCGATGCTGTTTGCGTTCATCCGGCGCATCAACCAATTTCAGCCAAATGGCCAGCGGGCGTAAGGCGACCACCAAAACAATGGCGACCAAAGTCGCTGCGATTGTTGTATATATGAGAGCCAGCATGCGCGTTTACAACCCTATGCTTCGCTTGCTTCCTGCCGTGCGATCATGGCGCTGCGAATGAGAACAAAAATGACTGCAAGCAGGCCGCCCATCAGTGTTGCCATGCTGACAATCAGGCGCTTACTGCTGGTGGCTTCGAAGACCACGGTACCCGTATCATAATTTGCGACCTCAAAACGTTCTGCATCGGAAAGCGGGGTCTGTGCCAAACCGGTTTCAATGCGTTGCAGACGCTTATCGCTTTCCAAGGCACGTTTGGTGGCTGCGAGCGATACGTAATCTTCAATATAAGGATAGGTGTCTGCGCCTTTGCCGCGCGCGTCTATCAAGGCGATTTCCTTTTCCAAGGCTTTGTAACCTCGAAGATAGAGCGGCTGTTCCTGCTCAACGGCGACGTTAATGCCGCTGGTGCTTGACGCGATGGCTGCCCCATTGGCATTACCCAATTGCCGCGCAATTGCGGCTTGCTCTTTCAAAAGGGCGCGGCGGGCGATTGTTTCAATCTCGGAATTTGCCAATGCATTGTCGATTTGCGCAGTGACTTCATCCAGTTCAAAATTCAGGCTCGTTTCGATGGAGCGGCTCAAATCGGCGATGGCCGCCAGATTGTCGGTGCGGATTTCACCGGTGGCTGAAGACAATGCCATTTCAACAATGGCCAGTGCCAGTTCGCGATTGCCTGTTTTAAATGAAAGAGTGCCGGTATTTTCGGATTTATCTTCCAGGGTAAAGGTGTAGGCCTGGCCGATTTTCGCCAAAGCCTGCGCCAGTTCTTCGGTCGAGCCGTCGAAAGTTTTGATGCTTGGGTCTAGGTTTTGATGGGCCACGCCGAATATGCGGCCCTCGCTTATTTTACGCGTTAAGGCGGCGAACATGTCCTCGCTCAGCATCACGCCGGTTTGGCCGCCCAAAACGCCACCTGCGTAAATGGGCGTCGAAATACCGGGTGTATTATTAAGCGTTTGATAAGCCGCCATTTGCTGTTTGGTGAGAGCGGAAATCCTTAATTTGCCCTCAAATCCTGCCGGCAACAGAAAGGCAAATGCGACCGAGAGAACGGAGAAACAGGCAGTAATCGCCGCGATCAGCCATTTTGCATCCCATAGGGTTTCAATTAATTCAATGAAGTCAATTTCGTCGTTGGCAGTATCTTGCATTTCATACCCCTCAATTTGTTTTTATTTACCCGCAAATAACTGAATTTAACAGGCTTTTCTCTCATTTTCTGAGGTCGACATGGGTCTGCGGCGTCAAACTTTGACCTTGCGTGCAATGAGCGGCTCGGTTAGCTTCATGTTCAGTGCGTGAACGGGCATGGACGCCTGTCTGTCGGGGTGGCTTTCACCCGCGACTGCGGTAGCGTGCCGGAACCATAATTATGGCAAGCTCAGAAAAGCAAAACGAAAATGAGATGGAATTGCGGCTTTTGGCGAAGCTGCAGGACAATCCTGATGTCTCGCAGCGCGGTCTGGCCGCCGATTTGGGCGTCAGCCTCGGTAGCGTCAATTATTGCCTAAAAGCGCTGGTGGCCAAGGGATTTGTAAAGGCTGAAAATTTCTCCAAAAACCCGAATAAGCTTGGCTATGCCTATTTGCTGACACCCTCGGGTATCGCCGCCAAAAGCAAGCTGACCGTATCGTTTTTAAAGCGCAAGCAAGCCGAATATAACCGTTTGGCACAGGAAATCGCC
>JBMHCM010000128.1:0-11816 GCA_049889915.1 Parvibaculales bacterium | reverse complement strand
GTTAAATCGACATATTACAGACAGTTATTTTAAGGAGCCGCTCGTGAGTGAGATAACAACACAAGACCCGCAAGACCTGTTTTTCGGCCAAACCGATTTGGACCGCGACCAAACCCACCGCTTCACCGAGCAAACGCTGGGCGCAGCTGATGATGGCGAGCTTTATCTGGAATATACATTGTCGGAAGCGTTCTCGTTTGACGACAACCGTTTGAAAGCCGCCAGTTTCGACACCAGTCACGGCTTCGGCCTCCGGGCAGTGCGCGATGAAGCGGTCGGCTTTGCCCATGCAACCGACCTTTCCATGGCCGCCTTAAGCCGCGCTGCCGATAGTCTGTCACCGGTTTTGTCCGGCCATTCCGGCAGCTGGGCGGCCGCGCCGTCAGCCGCCGGTCAGGCCCTTTATATGGCCGATAATCCGCTCAACGGCGCTGAATTTATCGACAAGGTAAAATTGCTGGAAGACATCAACGCCTATGCGCGCAGCCGTGACAATCGAGTGCGGCAGGTTTCCGTATCGCTGGCCGGTGAATGGCAGGCCGTCTGTATTGTGCGCCCCGACACCGGTCCGCTGTTTGACGTGCGGCCGCTGGTGCGGCTCGACGTATCGGTTGTTGTCGGCGAAGGCGAGCGGCAAGAGACCGGCCATTCGGGCCGCGGCGGACGGGCCAATTATGCGCAATGGCTGGCCCCGGAAAACTGGCAAGCACAGGTCAATAATGCGCTCAAACAAGCGGTCACCAATCTCGACTCCATTCCGGCACCGGCCGGTGAAATGGATGTGGTGCTTGGCCCCGGCTGGCCCGGCATTCTATTGCATGAGGCGGTCGGCCATGGCTTGGAAGGTGACTTTAACCGCAAAAAAACCTCTGCCTTTTCAGACCGCATTGGCGAGCGCGTTGCGTCGCCGGGCGTTACCGTCATTGATGACGGCACGATTCCCGACCGCCGTGGTTCGCTGACCATTGATGATGAAGGCACGCCGACCTCAAAAACCGTGCTTATCGAAGACGGTATTTTGAAAGGCTATATGCAAGACCGGCTAAACGCACGGCTGATGGGCATGGCCCCGACCGGCAATGGCCGCCGCGAGAGCTTTAGCTGCCAACCCATGCCGCGCATGACCAATACTCATATGCTGGGCGGCACGCATGAACCAGAAGAAATTTTAAGCTCGGTGAAAAACGGCATTTACGCCACCGCTTTTGGCGGCGGTCAGGTCGATATTACCAGCGGCAAATTCGTTTTCTCCTGCACGGAAGCGTTTGAGATTAAAGACGGCAAGCTGGGCGCACCGCTGAAAGGCGCAACGCTTATCGGCACCGGCCCGGAATCAATGCAGCGCATTTCCATGATCGGCAATGACATGCAATTGGATGAAGGCATCGGCACATGCGGCAAGGCCGGACAAGGCGTGCCGGTCGGTGTCGGGCAACCGAGCCTGCGGCTGGAAGGATTGACGGTCGGCGGCACCGCTTAATGCCGCTGCGCCTCAAACAGTCGCGATTTCTCGACCCGCAGCACCGGTATCATTACGGCAGCCTTTTATTCATTGGCTGGGCCGTCGCCGCGCTGGTCGCCATTCCTGGCTTGGCCTATCCGAAACTGATGACCGGCTGGTTTGGCGAGGTGCTGGTCAGCATCGGGCCGATAGCGGCACATATTTATAGTCTGCGCGCTTTATTGCCCTTGCGGCACAATAAAACCCTGCAGCCGAATATGATGGCGGCGCTGTTTACGCTGAGCTATATCGCCGCCGGTATTTTGGCCGAGCTGGTCTTGCCGTGGCCGATGGCGTTCATGATTCCGCTGGCCGGTGTGGCGCTGGCGATTTTCAGCTTTGGACTGTTGTTTCCCGGCTTATCGCCCTTTTTCGCTTATGCGCTGAATGTCAAATTGGTGCGCCCGCAGGATGGCGGCTGGCGGCTGGCGCTCGGCTTTTTTCTGTTCTTCATCGGCTGGGTGATTGCCGCCATTGTGGCGGAAGTTATTGCGTCCGTTTAAGATTGCGCCTGAAGTGGTGTTCGGGCGGCCCTAAAATTTCAAATGCTGATAAACCGGCGTCACATCGCCGTTCCAATCGCCATGAAACTTATCGAGCAATTTTTGCGCATTGTTTTTGCCGCTGCCGACAATTTCCTGCAAATAGCCGAGATATTGCGTTTCATCGCCGCCAGCCCCGTCCGAGCGATTGCGCGCTTTCAGACCCTTTTCCGACAGGCTGAGAATATCGCGGGCAATGTGATGCAAATCATGGTCACGGAAGACGGTTTTAAGGCCCTGCACCGGCGCATCACGGCGCAGCGCTTCGCGTTCTTCCGCCGTCCAATCAGCGATATAGGCAGCAACTTCGCTTTGCGTGTCAGCATCATAAAGCAGCCCGACCCAAAACGCAGACAGCGCGCATAAAGACGGCCATGGTCCGGCATCGGCGCCGCGCATTTCGATAAACCGCTTGACCCGCGCTTCCGGAAAAATTGTCGTCAAATGGTCTTCCCAATCAGCCGCGGTCGGCAATTCGCCCGGCAGAGCGGGCAATTTTCCGGCCATGAAATCGCGAAAGCTCATGCCCAATGTGTCGACAAAATCCCCATCGCGCATGACGAAATACATCGGCACATCGAGCGCATAATCGACATATTGCTCAAAGCCGAAGCCTTCCTCAAAAACGAAAGGCAACATGCCGGTGCGCTTATTATCGGTATCGCGCCAAATCACCGAGCGTTCCGATAAATTGCCGGTCGGCTGACCGGCTTTGAAAGGCGAATTGGCGAACAGCGCCGTGGCCAGCGGCTGCAAGGCCAGCGCGATGCGCAGCTTTTCAACCATATCGGCCTCAGACCCGAAATCGAGATTGACCTGCACGGTGGCGGTCAAATACATCATCTCCAAACCGCGGCCGCCCTGTTTGGGCATGAACTGGTTCATCAGCCGATAGCGGCCTTTCGGCATTTGCGGCGCTTTATCCAGCCCCCATTGCGGTGAATAGCCAATGCCCATAAAGGACTGGCCAAGCGGCCCGGCAACCGCCTCGACCTGTTTCAGATGCGCGGAAATTTCAGCGCAGGTTTGGTGAATATTTTCCAGCGGCGCGCCCGACAATTCCAACTGACCGGCCGGTTCCAAAGTGACAGAACCGCCACCGGCTTGGCTGTCGCGCACCAGGCCGACCAGCGTGTCGCCTTCATATTTGCCCTGCCAGCCAAATTGCATCAGCCCGGTCAGCAGCGCTTCAATACCGTCATCGCCATCATAAGCCAGCGGTGACAAATCCGTGCTGCGAAAACCGAATTTTTCATGCTCTGTGCCGATGCGCCAGTCAGCCACCGGTTTGCAGCCGGCCGCCATCCAGTCTTTCAAATCATTTACTGAGTGCATCCGTTGGGGCGCGTCAGACATCGGCTATTCTCCTGCACGCGTTCGGTCACATATGAGGCGGGCTTGAATTGTTTCTTATTTAGTGTGCTTTCGCGCAGCCGACAAGCGGCAGGCACGATTACCAATCGCCGATTTGCGATTGCACTAAAGCCAAAGCGGCAACCACCGCCGTATCGGTGCGCAAAATACGCGGCCCCAAAGAGACGCGGGTGACATTGTCGCGCGCCAAAAGCAATGCCCGTTCGCTATCGTCAAAACCGCCCTCCGGGCCAATCAGCAGGGCCAATTTGGCGCCGCGCAAAGCCGCCAAAGCAGTGCCGCCGGTGCTGACATCGGCTTCTTCATCGCAAAAAATTATCTGTCGGTCGGCCGGAAAATCAGCCAGCACGGTTTGCAGTTTTTGCGTCTCGGCAATCTCCGGCAGGCACATAATGTTGCACTGCTCGGCTGCCTCAATACTATTGGCCACCAACTTATCGTGTTTAATGCCGCCCTTGCTGCCTTGCGTGCGCTGCGTGATGACCGGTTGCAAACGCCCCACCCCCATCTCCGTGGCTTTTTGCGCCAAATAATCGAGACGGTCTTTTTTCACCGGCGCGACCAGCAGCCAAATATCATTTTGCGGGTCTTGCGGGCGCGTCTGTTCCAGAAGGCGCGCAACTGCCTGCTTTTTGTTCAGCTGTTCAAGCGTGGCGCGCCATTCGCCATCGCGGCCATTGAACAAAAGCAGCGATGCCCCGGCCTCAAGGCGCAGCACATTGCGCAAATAATGCGTTTGCTTGAGGTCCAACGGCAGCGCTGCATCGGCCGTCAAATCGGCGTCAATATAAAGCCGCTGCATTGTTGCATTCGCCCGCGCCATCACCTACTCCTATGGGCCAGAAAAACATCCGTCCCTGCTTGTGCCATGAAAGGGCAAAACGGTTCAATCATGAGTTCTGCTCCGCAAGATAATGCGCCGAAGGACAGCGAAGGCCCCAATCTGCTGATGCGGCTGGTGCCGCCGCGTTGGCACGGCTTTGCGCAATTGGCACGGCTCGACCGACCGATCGGCACATGGCTTTTATTTTGGCCGTGTTTTTGGGGCATGGCGCTGGCCGGGGCGCAAATCAATGCCTATCCGCCGTTTTATATGATTGTGCTGTTTGCCATTGGTGCCTTGGTGATGCGCGGCGCCGGCTGCACGTTTAACGACATTGCCGATCGCGATATTGACGCGCAAGTCGACCGCACCGCCTTGCGTCCGCTGCCCTCCGGCAGGGTCAGCGTGGTGCAGGCTTGGGGGTTTTTGCTGGCGCAAGCCTTTATCGGCCTGTTGGTGCTGCTACAATTTAACCTGCCGACGATTTTACTGGGATTGGCTTCGCTTGCCTTGGTTGCGGCTTATCCGTTCATGAAGCGGATTACCTACTGGCCGCAATTTTTCCTCGGTCTGACTTTTAACTGGGGGGCGCTGGTCGGCTATACGGCACTGACCGGCAAGCTGGCGCCGGAGACCGGTTTTCTCTATGCCGCCGGTGTGTTGTGGACGCTGGGCTATGATACGATTTACGCCCATCAAGACAAAGAAGATGACGCACTTATCGGTGTTAAATCCACCGCCTTGCGGATTGGCCGCCATACCAAAGCGGCATTGGTCTTGTTTTACGGCGGCACGCTGGCCTGCCTGGCCGCGGCCGGTTGGGTGGGACAATTGACCGTGCTGTTTTGGGTCGGGCTGGCCGTGACGGCCTATCATTTGGCCCTGCAAATCCTCAAGCTGGATATTGATCGGCCGGATATTTGCCTGAATATTTTTCGCGCCAACCGCAATACCGGACTGATTATCGCCGCCGCCCTACTGCTCGGCGTTTATTAGGCTGACCTGCCAAAAGGTCGCGGGGTCGGCAAGGGGGTGCATTGGCCGGTCATTTGGCCTATATTTTTCAGTATGAGTGCAACAATTGAGCTACCGACCAAGCTGCGCTACACGGCGCGGGAATTGGTCAAGGATGAGACGGTTCTCGAACTGCTGCAAAGCCGCTCGGATTTTATCGGGCTGGCGCTCATCCTGCATTGCTGGGCCATCATCTTTGCGGCCATGGCATTGTTTTATGTGTTTCCCAATCCGCTGACCTTTATCTTGGCGGTCATGATTATCGGCACGCGGCAATTGGGCCTCGCCGTGCTGATGCATGATGCCGCCCATAATGCGCTGTTCAAAACCCTGTCTTGGAATAATTGGCTGGCCGATTGGCTGTGTGCCTATCCGATGATGGCGCGCACCGATGCCTATCGCCGCTATCATTTGGTGCATCATACCCGCACCCAACAAGAAGACGACCCCGACCTTATTCTGTCGAAGCCGTTTCCGATTACCCGCAAAAGCCTGCGCCGCAAGCTGGTGCGCGACCTGACCGGGCAAACCGGCTATCAGCAGCGCAAAGCGCAAATCCTCAATGCCTTCGGCAAGCCGGAGCTGGGCTTTTTCGGCCGTCTCAATCATTTCCGCAGCAAGCTGGGCGCCGCCTTGCTTATCAATCTGGCCATTTTGGCAGCCTGCTCCGTCTTGTTTCATTGGTCCTATTATTTGATGTTCTGGCTGCTGCCGTTTTTGACCTATCACATGGCCATCACGCGGCTGCGCAATATTGCCGAACACGCCATTGTACCGGATAATAATGACCCGTTCCGCTCGTCGCGCACCACCAAAGCCAATTGGCTGGCCCGCCTGCTGATTGCCCCCTATTGGGTCAATTATCATGTCGAGCATCATCTGATTATGCATGTGCCGTCCTATCGCCTGCCGCTGCTGAGCAAATATTTGCACCGTGTCGGCTTGGCCGAGCGGCGCGAAACCGCCGACAGCTATTTCGAAGTGCTGCGCCGCGCCACCTCGCGCCCCGATGATGAAGACAAGCCGGGCGATATTGTTCATAATGGTCGCAATCGCCTGGAGGGTAATTTCTCTGAAGGCTTCTCCAATACGCAGTCCTAACCGCAGAGAAAATTTATGTCCGATGCCAATCTCGCCCTGGCGCAAAAACTTATTGAGTTAACCCTTGCCGCCGGTGCCCATGCCGCTGACACAATTGTCAGTGACAGTGCTTCATTGAGCCTATCCAGCCGGTTGGGCAATTTGGAAGATTGCGAGCGCGCCGAAAGCCGCGATGTCGGCCTGCGCGCCATGATCGGCCAACAGCAAGCTTTCGTGTCCGGCTCGGCGGTTGATGATGCGGCACTGGCGCAATTGGCCCAACGCGCCGTCGATATGGCGCGCGCCACGCCGGAAGACCGCTATTGCGGCTTCGCCCCGCAAGATTTGCTGGCCGACACAATTCCCGATTTGGACATTGCCGATGCCCATGAGCCAAGCGCCGATGAGCTGTTGGCCATGGCACAAGAATGTGAAAACGCAGCGCGCAGCGTTGACGGCATCACCAATTCAGAAGGCGCCGGGGCCGGTTGGGGCCGCGCCACCACCGCCTTGGCGACCAGTGACGGCTTTGCCGGCAGCTATACCAGCACCAGCTTTTCCGTCAGCTGCGCGGTGATTGGCGGCGAAGGCGACACGATGGAGCGCGATTATGCCAGCCATTCAGCGCGTCATTTAAGCGATTTGGACAAGCCGGAAGAGATTGGCCTACGCGCCGCCACCCGCACCATTGAGCGGCTCAACCCGCGCAAAATTGAGAGCACCAAAACCAATGTGGTTTACGCGCCGCGCGTTTCGGCCTCGCTGCTCGGCCATTTGGCCGGTGCCATTACCGGCACGTCGATTGCCCGTGGCACATCATTTTTGCGCGATGAAATGGGCAAGAAAATCATGGCCGATAGCATCACCATCTGCGATGACCCTTTGCGCCCGCGCGGTCTGCGCTCGGCCGGGTTTGACGGCGAGGGCGTTGCCACCAAAGCCCTGACCCCGGTTGAGGATGGCGTGTTGCAATGCTGGTTCCTCGACAGTTCATCGGCCCGCCAATTGGCGCTGGAAACCAATGGCCGCGCCGCCCGCGGTGTCGGTGGCCCACCCGGCCCGTCGGCAACCAATTTATACATGCAGGCCGGTGACACATCGGTTGCACAATTACTGAAGGATATCGGCACCGGCTTTTATGTCACCGAGCTTATCGGCATGGGCGTCAATGGCGTGACCGGCGATTATAGCCGTGGCGCTTCCGGCTTTTGGATTGAGGGCGGTGAGATGGCCTATCCGGTCAGCGAGATAACCATCGCTTCAAATTTGAAAGAAATGTTTTTGAACATGACACCAGCCGATGATTTGGTGTTTCGCCGTGGCGTCAATGCGCCGACCATTTTGGTTGAAGGCATGTCATTGGCCGGGCTGTAAGCCGAGCGCTCGCCCGCACCAGAAAAACTGCACGGCGCCGCATGACCGCCATATTATGCTATATAAAGGAATCAGATTTGCCGCATGAGGGGCTGTTGTGAGCCAAGCGACCAGCGACGGTGACGCGCGTACTGTCACCCATAATCAGCGCCGAGACGTACAAGCGCGCTACCAAAACCGGCGGTCAAAATCGTTGGCTTTGGTGGAGCGCATGTTGCGCAGTTATTTACGCCCCTATTTATGGCTGCTCGGCCTGTCCATTTTGCTGAATGTTGTGGTGGCCGCCACCACAGGCGCGCTGCCATGGTTTATCCAAAAAGCGGTTGATGAAGTCTTCAATAATAAGAACGAGACCATGCTGGTTTTGGTGCCGCTCGGCGTGGTGGTGATTTCGCTACTGAAGGGCGGCGCCACTTACGGCTCCAATGTGATTATGAATTATGTCGGGCAAAAATCGACGGCGGTTTTGCAACGCGATTTGTTTGCCCGTCTGGTGCATGGTGATTTGGCCTATGTGTCCAGCCGTCATAGCGGCGCTTATATTTCCATTTTCATGATTGATGCGAGCCGCCTGCGCGACACCGTCTCAAATATCATCATTGCGCTGGTGCGCCATTTGCTGACCATTGTCGCGCTGATTGCCTTTATGTTTACCATTAACTGGCATTTGGCACTGATTTACACGGTGATTGTTATCCCAATGGGCATTTCGTCCATGCGCCGCCTCGGCAAAGTCACGCGCTTCGCGTCGCGCCAAGGCTTGGAAGAAACCGGCGAATTGTCGACCTTTATTTCCGAAACCCTGTCGGGCTTGCGGATTGTTAAAGCTTACGGGCAGGAAACCGACCAAATCAGCCGCGCCGGTAAGACCATTGACCGGGTGTTGGATTTCACCATGCGGGCGGTGCGTGCCAAATCGGCAGCCAGCCCGGCCATTGAGGCTTTGGCAGGCATTGCCGTCGGCGCGATTATTTTTGTCGGTGGCTATCAATCCATGCAAGGCAATTTGACGGCCGGTGAATTTATGGGATTCATCTCAGCGCTGCTGGCGGTCTATCAGCCGCTGCGCTCAGTCGCCAATATGCAAACCGTTTTGCAAGAAGGCGTGTCGGCCGGCAAACGCGTGTTTGAGGTGCTGGATTGGCAAGATGCGATTACCGATCGGCCCAATGCCGGTGAGCTGAAAGTCGACAAAGGCGCGCTGCGTTTTGACAATGTGCATTTTCAATATGAGGGCCGCGAGCACCGCGCCCTCAACGGCGTCAGCATTGATATTAAGGCCGGACAAAATGTGGCACTGGTCGGCGCTTCCGGTTCCGGCAAATCCACCCTACTCAATCTGACGCTTCGGTTTTTCGATGTCACTGATGGCGTCATCACCATTGACGGGCAAGATATTCGCGCCGTGTCTATGGAGAGCCTGCGCCGCGCCACCGCTTTGGTGACGCAAGACCCGTTTTTGTTCGACGACACCATCGCCAATAATATCGCCTATGGACAGGACAATGTGAGCCAAGCCGAGATTGAGCAAGCGGCCAAGCAGGCGGCGGCTCATGATTTCATCACGGAAATGCCGGAGGGCTATGAAACGCGGGTTGGCGAAAGCGGGCTGCGCCTGTCAGGCGGGCAAAAGCAACGCATCGCCATTGCCCGCGCCATGCTGAAAGACGCGCCGATTTTATTGTTGGATGAAGCGACATCAGCGCTCGACACCGCCTCAGAGCAAAAAGTGCAAGCGGCGCTGACCCAGCTTATGCAGGGACGCACCTCTTTGGTGATTGCCCACCGTCTGTCCACCATTATGCATGCCGATTGCATTTTTGTGATGGATAATGGCCAAGTGGTTGAACGCGGCACACATGCCGAATTGCTGGCCGCCAAAGGCGTGTATGCCGAATTGCATGATAAGCAATTTGCCGATAAGGGCGGCGACGCGTTGACCGATAGCGAGGCCGATTAATGGCCGCGCTTCGGCTGTATCAACTGATTATATTTCTGGCCGCGCCGTTTATCCGCCTCAGTTTGTCACGGCGCGTCCGCCGTGGCCGCGAAGACCCGGTGCGGATGCGCGAAAAGTTTGGCCATGCCGCGGTGAAACGCCCAACCGGTCATTTGATTTGGGTGCATGCCGCCAGTGTCGGTGAGGTCAATTCCGTGCTGCCGCTTTTGGGCGATATTCTGACCGGCCGACCGGCGCAACATATTTTACTGACCAGCGGCACGGTTACCTCGGCGCAAACCGTCGCCCGTTGGCAAAGCCAAAACCCGACCTTGCAGCCGCGCCTTAGCCATCAATATGCGCCACTTGACCGCACCGCTTATGTGCGCCGCTTCCTCAACCATTGGCAGCCCGACGCCGCCTTTTGGGTGGAGAGCGAGATTTGGCCAAATGCAGTGCTGGCCTGTCGCGCCCGCAATATTCCGCTGGTTATGCTGAACGGTCGCCTATCGGCCAAAAGCTTCGCCGGATGGCAGCGTTTTCAGGCCACGGCACGACATTTGCTGGGCAGCTTTACGCTGCTGATGGCGCAGGACAAAACCACCGCCGAACGGCTGCTGGCGCTGGGCATCACCGAGGTGAAGACCCCCGGCAATTTGAAATTGGATGCCCCGCCCTTGACCGCCGAGGCCGATAAATTATCCGCGCTCGAAACGCAGCTTGCGGACCGGCCCTGTTTTTTGGCGGCCAGCACGCATCCGGGCGAAGAAGAACAAATCGCTGAAGCATTAAAGCTGGTGCGCGCCGGCGTGACCGACGTGCTGGCGATAATTGCGCCGCGCCACCCTGACCGCGGCGACGCCATTGCCGCCGCGCTGCGCGCCGCCGGATTTGCTGTTGCACAACGCAGCCAAGACGAGCCGGTGAGCACTGCCACCGAGATTTATCTGGCCGACACGCTGGGCGAATTGGGGTTGTTTTATCGCCGCGCTCCGATTGTGCTGATGGGCGGCACATTGGTGCCGCATGGCGGACAAAACCCGATGGAAGCGGCACAGCTTGACTGCGCCCTGCTGCACGGCCCGCATATCGATAATTTTACGGAAATCTTTGCTGCCCTGACGGCTCAGCAAGCCTGCGCTGAAGTAAGCGATGCAGCAACGCTGGCCTCGCAAGTCATCGCCTTGATGCAAAACCCGAAAGCGGTCACCCAATTGGCCGAGGCCGCAGCAAGCTGCGCCACCACAATGGGCGGGGCGCGCCACCGCGCTATCGCCCTGCTTGAGGATTATTTGGTTGACCCTAAAGCGACCCGGCCGACCGGCCCGGCACTGGAGGCGCATGATGGCTGAACCGCGCTTCTGGCAATCGGCGGCGCATCCGCTAAGCATCGCCTTGCGGCCGCTGGCCGCCGTGTATGGCCTGCTGGAAGCCGCCAATCGCAAGCTGACGCAGGCCCAGCATCCCGGCAAACCGGTGATTTGTGTCGGCAATTTAACGGCCGGTGGCGGCGGTAAAACACCGACCGTGCGCCTGCTGGCACAATGGCTGGCCGATGACGGGCTTCATCCGGCCATTCTCTCGCGCGGCTATGGCGGGCAAGAAAAAGGCCCGCTAAAGGTCGATGGGGCGCATCACACAGCGGCGCAAATTGGCGATGAGCCGCTTATGCTGGCGGGCGATTGGCCGGTCTATATCGGGGCCGACCGCATGGCCAGCTTGCGTCTGGCAGTGCGCGACGGCCATGATGTGCTGATCAAAGATGACGGCTTTCAAAATCCGGCCATGGCGCATCACTTTAATTTGGTGGTTATTGACGGCACGAGCGGCTTGGGCAATCAATGCCTGCTGCCGGCCGGCCCGTTGCGGCAAAAGCTGGATGTCGCGCTGGAAAAATTGGACGCGCTGCTAATTATCGGTGCACCGACCCATGCCTCTTTGCCCAGCCTGATGGACAAGGTGAAAGCCAAAGGCAAACCGGTTTTTCATGGCGTCGTAACGGCAAGCCCGCCGGCTTCGCTTGCTACGGATAAGCCGGTGGCGGCCTTTTGCGGCATCGCCAAGCCCGAGAAATTTCAAGCCAGTCTTGACGGGCTGGGCTATCGCGTCGCCGCGCTCACCAGCTTTGCCGACCATCATATGTTTAGCGAGGCAGAAGCAGCCGGATTG
>JBMHCM010000127.1:0-8251 GCA_049889915.1 Parvibaculales bacterium | reverse complement strand
AAAGCGCGGTCTTTGCTGATATAGCCGGCCGCCGTCCAAATCAGCGAGCCGGAGCCGTGAATAAAAATATTCAGCGGGTAAATGTTCAAATTGGTCAGCAAAATACCCGACAACACCAAAACCGTGCCGGCCCATTTCATGCCATTGATGCGATCCATTGCTCTCTCCTCAACCGATATAAAACATGCGGTCGCAAGGCATGGCCCTGCGGTAAATTTGGATGCTCAAAATCATTGTCGGCATCACGCTGCAAACCGATTTTTTCCATCACCCGAATAGAACGGAAATTTTGCACCGCCGTGAAGGAAATGATTTCGCTTAAGTGCAACTCAGAAAATCCATAGGCCAAGCAGGCCTGTGCCGCCTCCGGCCCCAAGCCGCGCCCCCAGGCGGCATGGGCGAAACGCCAGCCGATTTCGACCGCCGGACAAAACGGCACAGCAAAATCGGCTGTCAATAAGCCGGTAAAGCCGCAAAACAGGCCGCTATCCTTTTCAATCACCGCCATGAGGGAAAAACCGTGCATCGCCTGATGCGTCATGATGCGGTCCAGCAGCGCATTGCTCTCCGTCCGCGACAGGGTCGCGGGAAAAAACTCCATCACCCGCGCATCGGCGTTCATCGCCGCAAACGCGTCGCCATCATCGGGCTGCAAGGGGCGCAGCAACAACCTATCGGTATGCAGCTCAGTCATCAGAAAACTCTAGGTGCTTTGCCGCGCCTCCGCTAGGCTGATAACATTTATTAGGGAGGCGTGATCGGTGCTTATGCAACTCATGGCCGGCATATTGGGCTTTGTATCTTTTGCAAGCGGGCTAGTTTTACAATTGATTGATTTTGCCATGGTGGCGACCATGGATATCGCCAATTTGTTGCGCCAAGCGGTAATCCGCCTATCTACTATCATGCGCGGCACACCGCCGCCGCGTAAGTAACGCCAAATCTGCCGCAAGAAAGCCCGCCATGAGTTCGCGCACCGAAGCCCTGCTGACTGCCCCCCCGCTGCCCCTATTATTGGGGCTGACTGCACCCAATACATTGGCCTTTGCCATACAAGCCGGGGTTAATTTGACCGAGGTCTGGATTGTCGGGCAATTGGGCACGGCGGCACTGGCCTCTATGGCTTTGGTGTTTCCGCTGCTGATGTTGACGCAGACCATGTCCGGCGGCGCGCTGGGCGGCGCCATTTCCTCTTCCATCGCGCGGGCGCTCGGCACCGGCAATGCTGACCGCGGCGAAAAACTGGTCTGGCATGGCCTATATGGTGCCCTGCTCGGCGCATCCGGTTTCCTAATGCTTTTCATATTTTTCGGGCGCGATTTTTTGATATTTCTCGGTGGCGAAGGCGAGATACTCGACGCCGCCATGGCGTATTGCTGGGTGCTGTATCTCGGCGGGCCGATTTTATGGATCAATGGCGCGCTCGGCGCGGTTTATCGCGGCAGTGGCGATATGGCGTTTCCCGCCAAGCTGATGATTGCCTCCTCCTTTGTGCAAGTGCCACTGACCGCGGGTCTGGTGCTCGGCTTATTCGGCATGCCGCAATTGGGCGTGGCCGGGGCTGCTTGGTCGAGCGTACTCATCGCTTCTGTCGCCGGTCTCATCATGCTGGTGCGCCTCACCGGTCCGAAAGTGCTGACACCGCTGCGCCGCGCCCAAGCGGCATGGCGGCGCGAGCTGGTGGACGAAATTCTACTGGTCGCCCGCCCGGCCGCCTTAAACCCGCTTATGACCGTGGCGACCATTTTGGGGCTGACCGCCATTGTCGGCTCTTTCGGCCCGCAAGCCTTGGCCGGATATGGCATTGGCACGCGTATTGAATACATCATGCTGCCGGTGGTGTTTGCCTTTGGCACAGCGCTGACCACCATTATCGGCACCAACATCGGCGCCGGAAATATCGCCCGCGCCGAGCAGGCAGCGTGGTATGGCGTTGCCTGCACGGCACTGCTGTGCGGCACGGTCGGCTGTCTATTGGCGCTGTTTCCAACCGCATGGATACCGCTCTTTACCGATGACGCCGTGGCCTTCGCCACCGCCAAAGGCTACATCCAAATCATGGGGCCGGCTTACGCTTTCCTCGGCATTGGGCTGGTTTTATATTTCGCCGCGCAAGGGGCCGGTGCCATGGCATGGCCAATCGGCGCCATGGTGCTGCGGTTTATTTTGGCGGTCGGCGGCGCAACCATTTTGGTCGAGCGGTTCGACTATGGCGTTGAAGCGGTGTTCATCACTGCCGCCATTTCACTGGCCCTTTATGCTTTCATCAACGCTGCCTCAATTTATTTCGGTGCGTGGCGGCGGCTGCACCGCAGCTGACGCTAGGCAAAATCGACCGGCTCTTTTATAGTAAGCGGCATGACTGAAAAACTCATCACCATGTCGCTGCAGCGTCTTAAGGATAAAGGCAAACGGCAAGGCATTAGCTGGGCCGACATTGTTGCGCATGACCCGACCGGCAAGCTGGTGAATTTTCGTGGCTATAATAAAAATGTCGCCTTAGAGGCGGCCATTCGCAAATGCGGATTGACCAAACGGCACCGCACCGAGCTGTATGATTATATGGAAACGGGCGCTCGCTGGTCGCGCAAAACCCGTCGCATTGACGACTAAGCAAGGGCTGCAACACGCCTCCGGCGCTTGACAAAGCGGCCGTAAACCGGTCACGCTGCAGTCATGACGAAAAAGCAACAAGAGGTGACCGACACCGCGCAGCATCCAATGGATGATTTTCCGGTGCGCGCCCTCGATTTTGACATTGCAGACTTAACCGCCGACGAGATTGTCTGGAGCCGGTCGTCGCCCTATTTCGCCGTCTTCATCAATGCGCTTGGCCTGCATGTGCCGTATTTTGAGCGCTATCTCATCCACACCATGAATACGGTAAAGCATGATGTTGAAGACGACAAACTGCGCCGCGATATGGTGGCACTGACCGGGCAAGAAGGCCACCATGCGCGAAACTTCATGGCCTTTAATGATGTGATGACAGCCCATTATGATGGGCTCGGCGCGATTGACGAGTATGCCCGTAGCTGGTTCAAGCGGGCGCAGAAAACCGATAGCCGACATCGTAAAGTGGCCTTTACGGCAGGCTATGAAACCTTCACCTTTTTGGCCGGTCTCATCATCCTGCGTAATTATGATAAATGGCTGGCCGACAGCCATCCGGTGATGAAGGCGCTGTGGGTCTGGCATCAGGTGGAGGAAGTCGAGCACGGCTCCGTCGCCCATGATGTCTATCGGGCGCTTTATAGCCGCCATGAATGGTATCGCAAATATATGGTGCTGATTGCCGGGCTGCATATCGCCAAGGAAACCGTCAAAGCGTTTCACTGCATGGCCAAGAAACAAGGCTGGCGGCGCAATCCGTGGCAGGCGCTGAAGGCTTATGGGTTTTTGTTCAAAACATTGGCCGAAATGGCTTGGCAGACCCTGCCGGTATTCCGCGCCAATTATAATCCGCGCAACCATCCTTTGGTGACCAATAAACAAAATCCGGTGGCTATTGCTTGGCGCCGCCATGCGGCGGCTGACGGCAATGTGCTGGCCATTGACCGAGACGAGATGGCGCGCATTTTGAAAATATAGCCGCACCATATCCATTTTTGAGGGGGAGGATAAAATGGACGCATATCAAAAAACACTGACAGGCCATGCGCTTGTTTTGCTGATTATCGGCCTGTTGGCCGGGTTCATGCTGGCCTTCAGCCTGATTGGCGGACTGGAATTACTGCCAACTTTCTTCATCGGCATTCCGACATTCGGCACAACCGAGGGGTGGGTGCGGGCACATTCGGGTGGCATCATGAACGGGCTGATGCTTATCGCCTTTGCATTCATTATGCCCCATTGCGGATTAGCCATGGCGCGTATCGAATTATACGCCAAGGGAATTATTTTTGCCGGCTGGGCCAACACAATTTTTTATTGGACCGGCAATGCATCGGGCAGTCGCGCCTTGTCTTTCACAGACAACACACTGGGCAGTTCCAACATATTGGGCATGATAGGTTACACGCTGGCAGTCGTCGCCGCCTTGCTGACAATCTATATTGCCGCTCAATTGGCCCGCGGGTTTTTCGCGAAAGATTAAACTACGCTGACATCGCCATCGGCGGCGGCTTCCAACCGGCAAATCTCTACCGGGCCGATGCCCTTCACCTCTTCGGTGCGGATATCCTGCATGGTAAAGCCGCGCCCTAAAGCCTGCGCGAATTCCAACGGCACGGTGATTTGATTGGCGTCACTAATGCTTTCTAAACGGGCCGCCAAATTGACCGGCATACCAAACACATCGAAGACGAATTTTTGAATGCCGACAATAGAGCCGATAATCGGGCCACTGGCCAAGCCGATGCGCAAATCCCATTGATGCTCGGCATGCTCATTACGCTTATTGATGTAATGCAAAAAACTATTGGCGGCGCGGGCAATATTCTCGCGATGGTTGATATGCGGCACCGGCAGGCCCGACACGGCGATATAACTGTCACCCAATGTCTTAATGCGCTCGCAATTGAAATGTTCGCAAATCTTATCAAAGGCAGCGAAGATATCATTCATATCGCCAATCAACTCAGCCGGGTCGCGCTCCATGCAAATGGTCGAGAAGCCGACAAAATCCATCAGCAAAACCGAGGCATCATTTTTCACCGGCATGGCAAGGCCGTGCTGCTTCCATTCCTCGTAAATCGTGCTCGGCATAATATTCAGCAGTAATTTTTCACTGCGATCGCGTTCGCGCCGCAGATCGCTGTTTTGCCGCTCCAAATCTTGCGCGTATGTATCCAGCACAATGGCGGTGCGCTTTTCTTTGGTGATGTCTTGAAACTCAAGCAGCAGCAAATCATCTGGATCGCTGACCAATTGCGTGAATGTCAGCCGCAACGGAATGGGACGCTTGATAAACCGGATTTCGGTTTCCAACTCATGCTTACCTTTGGCGGCGATGTCGGCGCGCAGCGCATCAGGGTCAATATCGGTAATCACCTTTAGTGACGGATAGTCTTCTACCGAGCCGCGCAAGCGACGAGTCGCCCACTCATTGGCAAATTTTACATCCATGGTCTGCGCACAAATAATGGCAATGCCATGGGTACGCACGGCGTTATAAGCACAGGTAAAGCTTTCAAATTGCGCGGTGTCTTTAATCTCAATCATGAAATAATCAACCCCGCCTTTGCGGCCACCAGACCGATAATCGTATCAACATCGTCCGCCTCGACGCCGCAAGCCAGCATGGTATCGGTCAGAATACCGGCAGTCCGGTTGAAGCTTTCCTCATCAATGCCGAGGCCTTTATGGGCGGCCGCAAGCTGTCCGTCCGAAATGTCGCCGGGCCCACCCATCAAAGAAGAAATGAAATTGGTCTGGTGTTTGACCAGCGTTTCCATATTGCTGTTGGCGAAATAATCGGCCAGCACACCATCATCCAGCAGCCGGTCGTAAAACTCGACTACAATGTCATGCACGCCGACAACGCCACCATATTTTTGAAACAAACTTTGCACGCGGATAACTCTAATAAACGACCAAACAGGGCCTCAAACTGGCATAATCAGTGTACCTTGCCAAGCCTGACGCCGTGTCTTCAACAAGTCACTATTTAGGGCGCCTTCCGTTTTTGGCGACGATTAAACATTGCCCAGCCGAGCCAAAATATGGCGAAGATGCCGATAGCCGTGAAGATTGCCGGTGTCGGGTCGTCCAAAGTGCTGCGTGACCCGGCATACGCGGTGATTGCGCAATAGGGCACCACATTGAGCGCCCATAGGGCGATAAACTTGCCGAACGGCATACGTGTCACCCCGGCCATGCAGGCGCAAACCTCAGGCAACATGGGCATGGCGCGGGCCAGCACAATCACCACCGGCCCATGTTTCAAAAATACATGGCTGGCTTTGGCGCGCTCGGTTTCATCTTTGACAATCAGCGCCACCGCTTTTTCGCCATAGCGACGACTGAGCGCATAGCCGGTCAGACCGGCCGCCATCAACCCGATAATGCCGGCCAGCGCGCCGGGCCCGGCGCCAATAAAATATCCGGCCAGCATCAACGTCGCCATGGTCGGTACGGCAATGACAAGATCAACCAACAACAAGGCGGCGACCAACACGCCGACCAACCACGGATTGGCCGATTTGGCGACCTGCAACCAGCCTTCAATCCGATCAATGGTGATGAGGCCGGTGACGTTAAGCAGCAGAAAAATGCAACCAAACACCAAGGTCAACAGACCGATGATTTTCAAAAGAGCTTTCATATGCGGCTTTGCAGACCGGTCTTAAACGTCATAGCGCAGGCTGATTTTCTCGCGTGCGACAGTGGCGGTTTCAACATCCGGCGCAAAGACAATGCCCAAGCGACGATTTGGATAGGCAGTCGGCTTGGCAAACAACATAGCCTGCACATCGGCCATCGCCTCCACTTCTGCCACGCCATCCACCTGATAGCTGTCGGCGGCCTGTGTGGCGTTAATCGTATGGCACGCGCCCGTCCGCAGCGCGGTAATGCCAGCAATCGGCAGGTGCAAAATGGCGCGGGCATGCAGGTCAAATTCCGACAGGTCTTGCGTGTAAAGCGTCAGCAAGCCGGTATCATGCGGCCGGGGGCTTAACTCCGAGAATATGACCTCATCACCGCGGATGAAAAACTCGACCCCGAACAAGCCATAACCGCCCAATTCATCGGTGATTTGCTTAGCCAGTTTTTGCACATCTGCTTCCAGCAAGCTCATATCAAACGTGCCCTGTTCGCTGACTTTGAAATCACCATCGACCTGCCGGTGCCGCAAGACCGGGCAGTAAATCGTCTCGCGGTCCTTCTGCCGCACGGTCAGCAGGGTTATCTCATAATCAAAATCGATAAACTCTTCGACAATCACTTTCGGGCGGTCGCCGCGCATATTATCGACCGCATAATGCCAAGCCTGCTTGGCGGCTTCTGCGTCATAGGCCGGCACGGTCGATTGCCCCTTGCCGGATGAACTCATAACCGGCTTGACCACCAGCTTGCAGGCCATTTCGGCGCATAGGGCCAGCGTCTCTTCAAGGCTTTCGGCATAGCCATATTTGGCGGTCGGCAAACCAATCTCGGCGGCGCGGTCACGAATGCGGTCGCGGTTCATGGTTAAATCCACCGCTTTGGCAGACGGCACAATGGTCCGCTCCGCTTCTACCTCCAGCAAGACTTGCGTGTTGATGGCTTCGATTTCCGGCACCACCAAATCAGGATCTATTTGACCGATTTGAGCGCGTAATTGGTCGGCATCCAGCATGTCGAACACCAATGCCTTATCGGCCACTTGCATAGCCGGTGCATTTTCATAGCGGTCGCACGCGACCACGGTGCAGCCTAATCGCTTGAGACTAATGGTCAATTCGCGGCCCAATTCGCCGGAACCCAGCAGCATGATGGTTTTCATGAGTTACGCTTCCCTTATCAAACACCTGTTGCGACGTTTATTGACCGGCCGGGGCATTGACCCAAATCGGCGATGAAAAGGCACGCTCGCGAATAATGCTCGGATGCTTGGTCACAGAAAGGTCGGCCTTCAGCGCCAGAGCATCCAAGGCGGTATGGCGAATGGTCGGCATTTCCAACACCCGCACATAATAAAATGCGTCCAGAGCGGCGTCATATTCCGGGTCGGTCCACAGCACGGCGAACTGGCTTTCACCGCCCTGATGCGCCGTTTTACCGTTTTGCAGATCGACCACTTCTTTGGTGTTTCGGGCCTGCGCCACAGTGAAAATCTTTTCATGGCCTTTGCCGTCGGCATCGACCCAGCCTTTAATCACCTGCACCCGCTCCAGCTTCTCACTCATCGGGTCACGCGCCGCATGAATAAGCAATTGCGTCGGTTTTTTGCCGGCCGTCAGCTCACCGCCCATCGGCACACCCTTTTGATAGCCAATGGCCGCCAAATTTGGCCGCTTGGCATCAAACTTGCGAAACCCTGTGCCGCCAAACACCCGCAGCGCAATGCGCGGGCCGGATGTGGCATATACTTCGCGGCGCTTGAAGGCGGCAGTAATCGCCTCGCGGCTGTTTTCTTCGGCCCAGACGGCTGACAGGCCTTGCGCCCCGGCATCCCAGCCGACCGAGGTCGGCACGGTGCGCTTATGCTTGGTTTCGGGCATCGAGTCATTGGCGTACTTGCCATGGAAGTCATCCTCAGCAACGCTGCTCAAAGCGGTGTGGCTGTCGGAAGCGCCGATGACGCCAAACCGATACGGGTTGACGCCAA
>JBMHCM010000126.1:0-10109 GCA_049889915.1 Parvibaculales bacterium | reverse complement strand
GTTCGGCGGCGAAATGCTCAAACAGCTTCAGCACGCGCTCGGCTGATTTAATGCTCTGGCTCATGCTCGCATCATATATGTAATGGCACGCGAGGCAAGCCCGCAGCCATTAGATCTTGATGATGATGTTTTTGGTCTGGGTATATTGCTTCAGCGCCATCACACCTTTTTCGCGGCCAATGCCGGACTGCTTATAGCCGCCCAACGGGTGTTCAACGCCACTCTCTAGGTAGTAATTGACGTAAATCTGACCGGCTTGCAGCTTGGAGGCGACGCGGTGCGCCCGTGATACATCGCGGGTCCACAGACCGGCCGCCAAGCCGTAATTGGTGTCATTGGCGATAGCGATGGCTTCTTCTTCCGTATCAAACGGAATGATGACGCCGACCGGGCCGAAGATTTCTTCGCGGGCAATGCGCATATCATTGCTCACATCGACATAAACGGTCGGCTCGATATAAAAACCGTTTGCCAAACCATCGCCTTCGGCTTGCTTGCCGCCTGTAACCAGCTTGGCACCTTCGCCTTCAGCGACTTTGAAATAGTCGAGAACCTTGTTGAATTGCATCTCATTGGCAATCGGGCCGAGGCTCGGGAAGGGCTTGTCTTTGCCGACCGGCATTTTGGAAGCGGCACCGGCCATCATTTCGGCGAATTTATCAACGATTGAGCGTTGCACCAAAATGCGGGTACCGGCCAAGCAAATCTGCCCGCTATTGGCCAGAAAGGCGAAAACCGCGCCGGGCAGGGCGGCTTCCAAATCAGCATCCTCAAAAATAATATCCGGGCTTTTGCCGCCCAATTCCAGCGTCACCGGCATGATTTTGTCAGCGGCGATTTTGCCGATTTCGCGACCCGCCCGCACCGAACCGGTAAAGGCAATTTTGGCAACGTCCTCATGCTTGACCAGCGCTTCACCGGCTTCCGCACCGGCTCCGGTCACCACATTCAGCACGCCTTCTGGCAAGCCGGCTTCAACGGCCAGCTCGGCAAACATCAACGCAGTGGCTGAGGTATACTCGCTGGGCTTGTGCACCACCGTATTGCCGACAGCCAGCGCCGGAGCAATGCCGCGGCAAGCTTGGTTGAGCGGCGCGTTCCACGGCGTAATGACGCCAACAACGCCATATGGCTCGTGCACGGTATAGCTGTGCTGTTCCGGCCCTACCGGAATATGCTCGCCCTGTAAGGATGCGGCGAGGCCACCATAATATTGAAAATAATTCGAGGCCGTGACCATGGTGCCGAAGGCGCCCATGCCCGGCACGCCCATTTCAGCCGACTCGGCATTGGCAAATTCTTCGATACGTTCTTCCAGCAGACGGCCAATGCGCGAGACAATTTTACCGCGCTCCAATGGCCGCATATCAGCCCAAGCCGGACCGGCGGCTTTGGCAGCAGCGACGGCCTTTTCGACATCCTCGGCAGAACCGGCGGCGATTTTGGTCACCACGGATCGGTCGTCCGGATTGATGGACTCCATATATTTGCCGTTTGCCGGATCAACAAATGTGGCGTTGATGAAGTGGCCGTATTGCGGACGGATAGTCATGCTGCTCTCCTTAATTTAGCTGCCATATCAAAGCAAATCAGCGACCCGTCCGACAAGGGCAATGGCGCATGGCATTACATTTGTGATGAAGCCATCTTGCCGGCTGCAACAAATTGCTTGCCGCATGGTGTTGCTCTAGCCTTTTGGTCGAGGGAGAGAGCCATGCAAACGCAGTTTGATTTCATTATTATCGGTGCCGGTTCGGCCGGTTGTGTTTTGGCTGATCGGTTGAGCGAAAGCGGTGCGCATAGCGTGTTGGTTCTGGAAGCCGGAGGGGAAGACAAAAACCCGTGGCATAAAATCCCCCTCGGTATATCGCGGCTGATTGGCGATAAGGGCGTGGCTTGGTTGGATATGACAACAGCGACCAATTCGACGGCCGGGCGTTCCATTATTTTGAGCCAAGGCAAAGTTGTCGGCGGCGGATCGTCGATTAACGGCATGTTGTATATTCGCGGCCAGCGCGAAGATTATGACGGCTGGGCCGCATTGGGGTGCACCGGCTGGAGCTGGGACGATGTGCTGCCTTACTTCAAAAAGTCAGAAAACTTGCCAAAGGGTGGCACAGAGGGCGCGCATGGCCGTGACGGCAAGCTGCGCGTCAGCTGGATTAAAAATCTCAATCCGGCGTCTTATGCAGTGATGCAGGCGGCGCAAGAGGACGGCCTGCCATTTAATGAGGATGTCAATGACGGCGACCAAACCGGCGTCGGCTATTTGCTCGGCACCATTCATAAAGGGCGGCGGCAATCAACCGCGACGGCGTTTTTAACCCCGGCCCGCAAGCGTAAAAATGTGACGGTGAAAACCGGTCAACGTGTGCAGCGCTTGATTGTTGAAAGCGGCACGGTCAGCGGCGTTATTGTGCGAGACGCTGACGGCGACGTGGCCGAGTATAAAGCTGCCAAAGAAATCATCTTGTCCGCCGGGGCGGTGGGCAGTCCGGCAATTTTGCAGCATTCAGGCATTGGCGATAAGGCGCATTTGCAATCGGTCGGCGTAGCGCCGCAACACCACCTGCCTGGTGTTGGGCAAAACCTGCAAGACCATATTTTCGGCCACGTGAAGTATCAGCTTAAAAATCCGCGCCATAGCTATAATCAGAAACTGTCGCATTTGCCCAGCATGGCGGTTGAATTGGTCAAATGGCTGCTGTTCGGCAAGGGCGCGCTGACCACAACCTCGGCACATTTTTGCGGGTTTTTCAAAAGTGATGAAACGCTCGACCGCAATGATATTCAGCTGGCCATGCGGCCTTATTCGGCCAGCGTGCAAGAAGACGGCAATCTGGCTTTGGATAATTTCCCGACCATGACGGTCTCAGCCATTCAAGCGCGTCCTTTTTCTCGCGGCACGGTGCTTATTCAAAATGATGACCCGATGCAGCGGCCGGAGGTGAATACCAATTACCTATCCGACCCGCGCGACGTCACCGCCATTTCGCATGGCATTGCGCGTGTGCGGTCGATTGTCGGCCAACCGGTGGCGGCTGATTTGGTGGCGCAGGAAGTCGAACCGGGTGCTGATGTCACCGGTGATGAAGCGATTGAGGCCTATCTGCGAAAAAGCTTCGCCACCGTCTACCATCCGGTCGGCACCTGCAAAATGGGTACCGATGATATGGCCGTGGTTGACCCTGAATTGAAGCTGATTGGGCTGAAGGGCTTGCGCGTTGCCGATGCCTCCATCATGCCGGTTATCTCCTCCGGTAACACCAACGCCCCCAGCATTATGATTGGCGAAAAAGCCGCTGATATGATCCGCGCCGAGCACGGCGCCTAGACCAAGTGCAAGTCAAAGAGGAAGCATATGTCTGACGAAAAACTGCCCTTTCCCAATGCTGACAAGGCCAAGCTGTTGCTGGTCGGCAATCAGTATGAGGATTTTGAAATCGGTCAGGTTTTTGACCATCACTGGGGCCGCACGTTGAATAGCGGTGACAATGCGCAATTCACTTATCTGACGCTGCATTTCAATCCGAATTATTTCAATGCCGAATATGCCAAGGCCAATGGTCACGAGAAAATCGCCGTCAATCCGCTTTTGGTGTTCAACACGGTGTTGGGCATGTCGGTGGAAGATTTGTCGGAGCGCGGCGGGCCGTTTCTTGGCATCAATCAATTGACCCACCACCAAAGCGTTTATGAGGGCGATACGATTGTGGCGCGCTCTACCGTTTTGGATAAGCGCGAAAGCGGCTCCAACCCGGATGTCGGCATTGTCACTTGGCACACGGAAGGGTTCAACCAGCACGATGAGTTGGTGATTGATTATAAGCGCAGCAATATTGTCGCCAAAAGCGGCAAGCGCGCGAAGATTTAAGGAGGCGGGCATGTCAAAAGCAGCAGACGTTCGCGGCAGTCGCTATTTCGAAGATTTCGCCATCGGCGATGTTTACAAGCATTTTCGCGGCAAAACGGTGAAGGAAAGCGATGCCGTCACCATTTGTAATATGGTGCTCAATTCCGCTTCCGGTCACTTCAACGATCATGTGATGGCCGACACGATTATCGGCGAGTCGATTGTTTATGGCGGCGTGACCATCTCCATGGTTATCGGTTTGGCGGCGCAAGACACGGCCGGTAATGCCATTCGCGAATTGGGTATGGACAACATCAAACTGCTGTCACCGGTAAAGCATGGCGACACACTTTATGCTTACTCAGAGGTGCTGGATGTTGAAGAACAGGCCGAGGGTGGGGTGGTGACCTTTCGCCATTATGGCGTCAATGCAAAAGACAAGCTGGTGTTTCAAGGGGAACGCAGCGTCTTGCTGAAAAAACGGAGCGGATAATGAGCCAAGCCTCTGCGACACAGCCGAAATTCTATCGCTATTATGTGCTGGCGCTGCTGGCCATGACCTATGCATTTTCTTTCATGGACCGGCAAATCGTTTCCATTCTATTGGGGGATTTGAAGGCCGAGTTCGGCCTTAATGATACGCAACTGGGCTTGCTGTCAGGTTTGGCCTTTGCGTTGTTCTATTCCACCATGGCGCTGCCGATTGCGCGGCTGGCCGACAAGTCGAACCGCGTTAACATCATTGCCGGTGCCGTAGCACTCTGGTCATTGGTCACTGCTTTATGCGGTGCGGTGCAAAACTTTTGGCAATTATTTTTGGGCCGGGTCGGTGTCGGCATTGGTGAGGCGGGCGGTCTGTCGCCTGCGCATAGCGTGCTGTCCGACTATTTCGACGAAAATGAACGGGCGCTGGCTTTATCGCTTTATTCTATCGGTATCGGTGTTGGTGCGTTTATGGGCTTGGCCTTAGGCGGCTATGTGGCGCAGGAATATGGCTGGCGCATGGCCTTCATCGTTGCCGGTCTGCCGGGGCTTATTCTCGCCTTGCTGGTCTGGTTGACCATTAAAGAGCCGCCGCGCGGGCAAATGGATGTGGGCAAGGCCGATGTTGAGGCAATGCCGGTCATCGATACGCTGAAAGAGCTGGCCGCCAATCGGATTTATCGCAATGTGGTGCTGGCGCATGTTCTTGTCGTCTTTACCGGCTACAGCTTTTCGGCTTGGTTGCCGCAGCATATTCTCCGCAGCTTCCCTGATGTTTCGCAGGCACAGGTCGGCACGATTATCGGTCTTGTCTTTTTGGTCGGTGCGGTTGGCGGCATGCTGTCGGGCGGATTGATTTCCAATTATTTCGGGCGCCGCTTCGGCCGTGGTTGGCAATTGCGGCCGGCCACTTATGGTGTCGCGCTGGCCGTGCCGGTCTATATCTGGGAACTGGCGACCGACCACTTTGTGCTCGCCATTGCGCTGTTTGTTATTGGCGGCCTGTTTATCTATCAGCAGCACGGGCCGGGGCTGGCGGTTGTGCAATCCTCTGTAAAGCCGTCGCAACGCGCTTTCGCTGCGTCGCTTAACTTCTTCTTTTCCAACCTGCTGGGTTTGGGTGTCGGGCCGCTGGCCGTAGGTGCGATTTCAGATGCTTTGGCACCGCAATATGGCGCTGCCTCGCTTAGCTATGCGCTGATGATTTCAACCCTGTTTGCCGCCGCCGGATTTGTGATTTTTCTGATGGCCTGCCGCGAAATGGATAAAGCAGCATGATGAATGAAGGCTATGTCGATAATTTGACGTGGAGTGTCGGGCGTCTGTTCGACAAATGGGTCATCCGCCAGCCGGAAAAAGCGGCGGTGATTTTTGATGATGAGCCGGTTACCTACGGCGAATTGAACAGCGCCGTTAATCGTCTGTGCCATGCGTTTCAAGCTATGGGGTTGAAAAAGGGCGACCGCGTGGCCGGTATGGGCAAAAACGCGCTGCCGCCTGTCGCGCTGTATATTGCAGCCGCCAAATTAGGGCTGGTCGCCGTGCCGATTAATAGTCGGCTGCTGGGCAATGAACTGGCCTATCAGCTGAATAATTGTTCCGTCTCGGCACTGGTTTTTGATGCTGATTTCGCAGGCCCCGTGGCGGACGCATTGAAGCAGACTGATATTACGGCTGAAAGGGCGCTGGCTTATGGCGGCGCGGTCGATGCGGCGCTTGCCCAGAGCTATGACGCGGTTACACAAGCACAGCCCGACAGTCCGGTTGAGATTGACGATGCGGTCAACCTCATGGACCCGTTGGCCATTATCTACACCTCCGGCACCACCGGCGCGCCGAAAGGGGCGGTGACCAATCATCTGCAAACCTACTTCAAATTCATGAACATCACGCTGGCCGCTGATTTGCGACAAGACGATGTGATGCTGGCGCCGATGCCGCTGTTTCACTCGGCCGGTTTGTTTATTTGTCTGACGCCGATGCTGTTGCGCGGCGGCACGATTGTCACGCGTAAGGCGTTTGACCCGGCCCTGTTTGTACAGGATTGCCAAACCTATCGCCCCACCTTGACCATGGCCATCACCACCATGTTCAAAATGATCATGCAGCATGCAGAGCCGGGCAGTGATGTGTTTTCTTCCATCCGCTATTGCATGGGTGGTGGCGAACGCACGCCGCAAAGCCTGCTGGACGAGTTGCGCGATAAGTTTGGTCTGCAAATGCAATTGGGTTTCGGGCAAACGGAAAACTCGGCCATGGTCGGGCAAATGAAAGCCGATTTCGGCCGCGTCGATACGGTTGGGCGGGCCGGTTATTTTTCTGATATTTGGATTGAAAGCCCGGATGGCGAAAAGCTGCCGCCGGACACGATTGGCCGCATTATGGCGCAAGGCCCGGCCGTGATGAGCGGCTATTGGGGCATGCCGGAGAAAACCGCTGAGACCATTCGGGATGGCGTTTTGAACACCTGCGATTTGGGCACGATGGACGCTGAGGGGCGCTTGGCGTTGGTTGACCGTGAAAAGGATATGTATCGCTCAGGCGGCGAAAATGTTTATCCGGCGGAGATTGAAAAGCTGCTGATGGATCATCCGAAGGTTTTCAATGCTGCCGTCATTGGTGTGCCGAATGCCGATTGGGGTGAGGTCGGTAAAGCGTTTATTGTCGCGCAGCCGAATGAAACGGTCAGCCCGCAAGAATTGCTTGATTATCTCGATGGGAAATTGGCAAAGTTTAAATGGCCGAAGCAATTCGACTTTATCGACGCTTTGCCGATGACGGAAAGCGGCAAAGTGAAGAAAGCAGCATTAAAACAACAAGAAGCCGAAAAAGCTGCCGGTTGAGCTAACAAGCATAGGAGAGGGATATGTTTATCGGACATTTTGCTGCCGGCGCAGCACTGAAAGGAGCGGATAGTCGCGTGCCGCTATGGGCGTTGTTGGCCGGTGTTCAATTCGTGGATATTTTTGCAATGATTTTCGTGTTGCTGGGTATTGAACGCATGGATGTTGTGCCGGGGTTCACCGCCACAAACGACCTCGACATGTTCATGCCCTATACGCATTCTCTGGTTCTGACACCGGTTTGGGCGGTGTTCGGCGCAGCACTTTACAAGCTGTATGACAAAAACGCCGATCGCAAAGCGCTGCTGGTAGTCGCCGCTGCCGTGGCCTGCCACTGGCCGCTCGACTTGCTGGTGCATGTGCCGGATATGCCGATTTTCTTCTCGGAGGATTTTACTGTCGGCTTCGGTCTTTGGAACATGCCGCTGCTGACCATTGCCATTGAGACCGGTATTCTGGTTGCCGCTTTCATTATTTATCGTAAGACGGCGATGCAGCAGGTCAGTAATTTGCCATTGTTCATTGTGCTGTTTGCGCTGATGGCTTTCTTTGCCGTGCATGCATTGTTTATGCATATCCCGATGGAAGACACGGTATCGGCCGCCACCACTGCCTTATTCTTCTTTATCGGCTTTCCGGTTTTGGCTTATTTTGTCGAGCGCCGAAACGCTTAGCAAATCGCAGGCGGCGCGCCGAAAGGAATGACTGAGTGAAACTGATAACGCGCATGCGTAACCTCAAACTGTGGCAGAAGATTATTCTGTCGATTGTCATCTTGTTTGGCGGCTTGGTCGGTTATGGCTATTGGTATCTCGACGGGCGCGACGGGCGCGAGCCCTCTATGCTTGCGTTTCGCGCCCATTGCGTCGCCTGCCATGGCGTTGATTTAAAAGGCACGGCGCAAGCCCCGGCGCTGGTCGGTCGGGCATTGACCTATGGCGAGGACCATGCGGCGTTAATGCGCGTTATCAGCGGGCATCCCGATTTGCCGCAGACGCATAATTGGCAAGGGCAAGTGCCGGAGAAGCTGATTAAAGGCATCGCGCTTTATGTCAGTGAGCGGCGGCAGGGTTATGTGTCCACGGCGGCTTCTTATCAATTTGCGCCGCGGAATATGCCGAGCGTTGGTTCGCAGCATCATCATTTCGCGGTTGAAAAAATTGCCGATTTGCAAAGCCGTCCGTATTCCTTGGCGGCGCTGCCCGATGGGCGTTTGCTGGTTGCCGAAAAAACCCGTGGTCTTTCCTTCGTTAGCAATGGCCAACAGGGCGCGTTGGTAAAGGACACACCGCGCGTCTGGGATACCATTCTCAGCGTGCAGGGGGCGTGGCTTAACCTTGGCATTTTGCTGGATGTCGCGCTGCACCCCGATTACCAAAATAATGGCTGGATTTACCTCTCGCATACCGACCGCTGCTGGCTTGATTGCGGCTCAATCGTGCCGGTCACCATGGTGCGGGTGCTGCGCGGGCGCATTATTGACGGGCAATGGCGCGACCAGCAGGTGATTTGGTCGGTGCATCGCGACCAATACACACCGGTGCCGGATGGCGTGGCGGCCGGTCGGCTGGCCTTTGATAAGGCAGGTTATGTTTATGTGTCGATTGGCGGCAAAAATACTTATGACAAGCTGCATGATTTGGACACGCCCTTCGGTAAAATACACCGTGTGCATGAGGATGGCCGCGTGCCGACCGACAATCCGTTTTTCGTGCCGCAAGCGGAACGCGACCCGACATCAACCCGCCACACTGTTTGGAGCATTGGTCATCGCACCGGCCAGGGGCTTGAAGGGCATCCGCAAACCGGCGCCATTTGGAATTCAGAAATGGGGCCGCGCGGCGGCGATGAGATAAACCTTATTCAAGGCGGCGGCAATTTCGGCTGGCCGCTCTACACAAACGGCCTCAATTACAATGGCGAGTGGGTGTCCATCGGCACGGATTTGGGGCTCGATTTCCCGATAGAAGAGACGCATTTGCCGGTGGTCGATTTCTCACCGGCGCCGGCCATTTCCAATCTGACCTTTCATCAGGGGCGCGCTTTTGCGAACTGGAATGGCGACATTCTGGTCGGCTCGCTGAAAGCCGGGGCGTTGTATCGGGTGCGCGTAAAAGACCGGAAACCGACCGAGGTGGAGACATTGTTGAGCAATTTCGGCCGCATGCGAGACGTCAGTATCGGGCCGGATGGCGCGGTTTATCTGGCGCTTGAGCACGGTGAAACCGGTTCGGTGTGGCGGCTGAGCCCGGTCGCAAACTAAGCGGTTTTACTCGGCAGCCAGCCGGTTTACACGCGGCAGCGTGTCATATTCTTCCAAATCTAGCCCGTGCATGTCGCGCAAATATTCATGCGGCGCATGACTATAAAGATTTGGCAGGCCTGAGGCGTCAATATACCAGCTATCGCATCCGCCGGTGACCCAGACCGTGCCTTCCGCCGCCTTGGCGAGGCCGTCATTATACGCTTCGTATGCCGCCTGTTTGGGCATCAAGGCTTGCAGCTTGGTTTGGCGCATCTTATCGAGCATGGAGATGATGTAGTCCACCTGATGCTCGGATATCATGATCAGCGATAAATTGCCTATGGGGCTGGTCGGCCCTTCGACCATCCAGAAATTTGGGAAACCGGGTAGGGTGACGCCGCGATGAGCGCGCGGGGCGCGGCCCCAAAAATCGGCCAAATCTTTGCCGCCCTCGCCATGCACACTGGTTGGTAAAATAAAGGCAGATGTGTCAAAGCCGGTGGCCAGTATCAGCACATCCAGCGCATGCCGTACGCCGTCTTTGGTAACCACACTGTCGCCGTCAATTCGCTCAATGCCGTCCGTAATCAGCTGGCAATTGTCGCGTTGCAGAGCCGGAAAATAATCGGAGGCGAAAATCAGCCGCTTACACATGGGCGTAAAGTCAGGCGTCAATTTGGCCCGC
>JBMHCM010000125.1:0-6046 GCA_049889915.1 Parvibaculales bacterium | reverse complement strand
CGCCCCTGCCCGATAACCGCCAGCCCCTGCCGCACAAAGGCGCGATTGACCCCTTGCAAGGGCACCACATCGCAAACTGTGCCAAGCGCCACCAAATCCATCAGCGCCATCAAATCGGGCGCCTCACGGCCTTCAAAATAACCGTCTTGCCGCAAGACCCGGTTGAGGCCGACCAGCAGCATAAAAGTGACGCCAACCGCCGCCAGATGACCGAGACCGCTATCATCATCGGCGCGCCTTGGGTTGACCAGCGCATAACACTCCGGCAGTCCGCCGCCGGTTTGGTGATGATCAGCAACAATAACCTCTTGCCCACGGACTTGCGCGGCCGCCAAAACATCATGCGCCATGGTGCCACAATCGACCGTGACGATGAGCTTGTAGCCCTCGGCATCCAATTGCTCAAAAGCCGCATCATTGGGGCCATAGCCTTCTTTACTGCGGTCAGGAATATAAGCGCGCATGGTTTGCCCGCAGGCCTGCCAATAGCGCAGCAGCAAGGCTGAGGACGTCGCGCCGTCGACATCATAATCGCCAAATACGGCGACCGGCTGATTGTCCTTAATGGCTTGCGCCAGCCTGTTTGCCGCCTTGTCCAAATCGGTCAGGCATGACGGGTCGGGCAATAAATCACGGATTTTCGGGTCGAGATAAGCCGCCGCCGCATCGGGGACGATATCACGCGCCGCCAAAAGGCGGCAGACGATATCGGGCAAGCCGTGGCGTTGCGACAACGCCAAAACCTGCCTGTCATCGACCTCGTTTAACGACCAAAGCTGCCCGGCTGCTGAACGGGTCACCCCCAAGGCAGCGCGGTCAGTCAGCTCAGTCATCGAGGTGGAATTTCTCCGGATGAGTGTGACGTGCCTTAATCCAGCGAATGGTGCCGGTGGATGAGCGCATCAACAGCGTATCGGTCCAAATCTGGTCGCCCTGATGGGCAATGCCGCTCAGCATGGTGCCGGTGGTCACGCCGGTGGCTGACAGCACAACATCGCCGCTGGCCATTTCTTCGGCGGTATATTTGCGTTCGAAATCTTCAATGCCCATTTTGCGGGCGCGTTCTTTTTGGCTTTCAGAATCTGTCACCAAACGGCCTTGCATCTGGCCACCCGTGCAGCGCAGCGCGGCCGCGGCCAACACACCTTCCGGGGCGCCACCGGTACCGAGATACATATCAATACCGGTTGACGGATCGGTGCAATGAATAACGCCGGCAATGTCACCATCGGAAATCAAGGTCACACGCGCACCGGCGACACGCACAGCTTCGATAATATCGGCGTGGCGCGGACGGTCGAGAATACACACATTCAACAGGCCGACATCGACGCCCTTGGCTTGCGCAACGGCTTTCACATTGTCGGCTGCATTGGCATCCAAATCGACCAAATTGTCAGGATAACCGCCGCCAATGGCAATTTTTTGCATATAAACATCCGGCGCGTTCAGCAGGCTGCCGCCTTCGGCCATGGCCACCACGGCCAGCGCGTTCGGCATGCCCTTGGCGGTCAGTGTTGTGCCTTCCAATGGGTCGAGGGCAATATCAACCTTCGGGCCTTTGCCGGTGCCGACCTTCTCGCCAATATACAGCATCGGCGCTTCATCGCGCTCGCCTTCGCCGATAACCACTTCGCCATCAATATCCAGCGCATTAAGCTCGCGGCGCATGGCGTCCACGGCAGCTTGGTCAGCCGCTTTTTCATCACCCCGACCAATCAGGGTTGAGGCTGCCACAGCGGCCCGCTCGGTAACCCGCGCCAATTCCATGGTCAGTTCACGGTTGATTTTTTCGCTCGCCATACGCTTATCTCCTACGCATTATCTGCATAAACCGGCAATGCCAGCACGGCATCGCAGAATTCTGATTGTCCCTCAAAAGCAGTCAGAGCCGCTTTCACGGCCGAAGCCGCGCATTGATGGGTAATAAAGACCACCGGCAGATAGCTGTCACCTGTCGGCGACGACCTTTGCACAACTTCTTCAATAGAAACGCCGTTTTCCGCCAAAATTTGCGTCGCTTTGGCCATGCTTCCGGGCTTATCAGCCAGCGCGACACGGATATAAAACTCACTATCGGGTGCAGAATCGGTGGCTGATTCTGTCATCTGAGAGGTTGCTTTTGCAAATAGCGGTCGACCAAAACCGTGCGTGATATCGGCAATATCGCCCAACACGGCCGATGCGGTAGCCCCGCCCCCGGCACCCGGCCCTTGTAAGAAAATCTGCCCGACCGGCTGCGCGGCAATGCTCAGCGCGTTCAACTCATTGGTAACGGTGGCCAGCGTCTCAGATTTGCGCACCAACATCGGCATGACGCGATGAAACACACCATTGCCGCGACGCTCGGCCATGGCGACCAAACGAATTACGCTACCGAACTGGTCGGCAAAGGCGATATCTTGCGCACTGATTTGTTCAATGCCGGTAATTGCCACATTGTCCATATTGGGCGCTACGCCATGAGCCAAAGCCGACAGGATGGCCAATTTCTGACCGGCATCCGTACCGCTGACATCCAAAAACGGGTCAGCCTCCGCATAGCCCAAATCCTGCGCTTCCTTCAGCGCATCGGCAAAGCTCAGGCCGGCTGCTTCCATACGGCTGAGAATATAATTGCACGTGCCGTTCAAAATGCCCGACAGACGCTCAATGCGGTTACCGGCCATGCTCTCGCGCACTGTCTTGATAACCGGAATACCCCCGGCGACCGCCGCTTCAAAAGCCAGAGGCACATTGCCGCCGACCGATAAGTCAGACAAACGGTCGGCATGCGCAGCCAACATCGCCTTATTGGCGGTCACGACCGGTTTGCCTGCCCGCAGCGCGGCCTCAACCAGCGCCAAAGCGGCACCGCCCTCGCCGCCCATCAGTTCGACAACAATATCAACATCATCGGCAATCAGATTGAGCGGGTCGGTTTCAAAACGTTGCGCCGATAAATTGACGCCACGATCGCGCGCCGCATCACGGGCGCTGACGGCAACCAATTCGGCGCCGGATACTGCGCCTTCCAATAAACGCTTGGCGACCGTTGCCCCAACCGTGCCGAGACCGGCAACCGCTATACGCACCGTTTCACTCATTCTGCGGCGGCTTCGCTATGGCTGTCAAAGAAGCGCTTCAGATTACGGCCGGCTTGGCGGATGCGCTGCTCGTTTTCGACCAGCGCAATACGCACATAGTCATCGCCATATTCGCCAAAGCCAATGCCCGGCGATACCGCCACATCAGCTTCTTGCAGCAATAGGGTCGAGAATTCCAGCGACTTCATATGGGTAAACGGCTCAGGGATTTTCGCCCAAGCAAACATGGTGGCGGGCGGTGACGGCACGTCCCAACCGGCGCGGGCAAACACATCAATCAGCACATCGCGGCGCTCTTTATACACGGCGCGAATGTCAGCGATAATCTCTTCGGGACTTTCCAAAGCAGCAGCAGCGGCCACTTGAATCGGCGTAAACGCGCCATAGTCGAGGTAAGATTTGATGCGGGTCAGCGCGCCAATCAGCTGTTCATTGCCGACCGCAAAGCCCATACGCCAGCCCGGCATGGAGAAGGTTTTCGACAAAGAGGTAAATTCAACGGCAATGTCTTTCGCGCCTTCAACCTGCAAGATAGATGGCGGCGGATTGTCATCATCGAAGTAAATCTCGGCATAGGCCAAATCCGACAACAAAATGATGTCGTGCTTTTTCGCATAGGCCACGACCTCTTTATAGAAGTCGAGATCTTTCACTTCGGCGGTTGGGTTACCCGGATAGTTCAGCACCAGCACTTTCGGCTTGGGATGCGCATTGGCCACCGCCTCATCCAGAACTTTGAAAAAGTCAGTGCCCGGATGGTTCGGCAGGTGGTTAATCGTGCCGCCGGAAATGATAAAGCCAAAGGCATGAATCGGATAAGTCGGGTTCGGCACCAAAATAACATCACCCGGATTGGTGATGGCCTGCGCCATATTGGCGAAGCCTTCCTTCGAGCCGAGGGTGGCGATAATTTCAGTATCTGGATTGAGCTTCACACCGAAACGGCGCTCATAATATTTCGCCTGCGCCTTGCGCAAACCGGGAATACCCTTTGAAGCTGAATAGCGATGGGTGCGCGGATTGCGCACTGTCTCGACCAGCTTTTCGACAATGTGCTTCGGGGTCGGCAGGTCAGGATTACCCATGCCGAAATCGATAATGTCCTTACCGGCCGCGCGCGCTTCCGCCTTCAGCTTATTGACGCGCTCAAACACGTAAGGCGGTAATCTTTGAATACGGGTAAAATCCTGTTGCATAGTCTTTTCCATCATCCTGTTTGGCCTGTTATCCACACAAATTGCGGCATCAACATGGCCGGTTACGGATAAAGCGGCTGCTGCCCTAGCCCTTCCGTTTCGTCAAATCCAAACATGATATTCATATTCTGCACGGCCTGCCCGCTGGACCCTTTTACCAGATTATCAAGCGTCGCGAATAAGATAACCCGCCCGTCAATCCGGTCGTCAAAGGCCGATAGCAAACAGTAATTGGAGCCGCGCACATGCCGCGTTGCCGGCGCGCCGTCAACAATGCGGACAAACGGCTTGTCAGCGTAAAACGCATCCCACGCCGCTTTGACATCCGCCGCTTTGGCGCCCTTGGCCGTCTTGGCATAAACCGAGACATATTCGCCGCGATTCATCGGCACCAAATGCGGGGTGAAATTGACCCGCACATCGTCGAGACCGGCCGCTTTGGCAACCTCTTGCTCAATCTCCGGCGCGTGCCGATGACCGGCCACGCCATAGGCGTTCATGCCCTCCGCGACTTCCGAAAACAGGTTCTGCTCTTTCAAGCTACGGCCGGCACCGGTGACGCCGGATTTGGCATCGATAATCAGGTCTTCCGTCGCAATCAGCCCGGCCTTCACCAAAGGCAGCAAGGCGGTCAGCGCCGCTGTCGGATAGCAGCCGGGGCAAGCCACCAAACGGGCACCTTTAATGGCATCGGTATAATGCTCGCTCAGGCCATATACCGCCTCAGCCAACATGTTTTGGTTATTATGCGTGCGGCCATACCATTCGGCATAGGTATCGGGGTTACGCAGCCGAAAGTCAGCCGACATATCGATGACCCGCAAATGGCTCGGCAGTGTGCCGATAACATCTTGCGCCGTCGAATGCGGCAGACCGCAAATCACCGCATCGGTTTGCCACCAATCAGCATCTTCGGCCTTAATTAAATCGGGCGCATCAACGGCACCGAATTGCGGATAAATATCGGCCAGCGCCTTACCGGCGTGGGAATTGCCGGTCAGCACGGAAATATCGGCATAGGGATGGGCCGCGAGCAGGCGCACGGCATCGGCGCCGGTATAACCCGACGCGCCGATAATGCCGACCCTGATTTTCCGCGTGCTCATCACCCTACTCTCAATCCTTAATCATCCGACCCTTAGGCGTCCGGATCGTGGTTAACCGCCATGATTTCGCCTTCGGCCATCAGTTGGCCATCGACGAACACCTCGCCTTTAAACTTATATGCCATGCCGCGACGACGAATTTGCGTCACATGGATGCGCATCTGATCGCCCGGCGTCACCGGATGACGGAACCGCACCTTATCAACCGTCATGAAATAAATCAGCTTGGTCTCAATCGGGCTGCCGCTGTTTTTCGCGTTGGACAGCACCAAAATGGCGGATACTTGCGCAATAGCCTCAATAATCAGAACACCCGGAAAAACCGGATTGCCGGGAAAGTGACCGGTGAACCAAGGCTCAGAAGCGGTCACATTTTTAATGCCGACACCTGATTGCTCGCCATCCATTTCAACAACGCGGTCGACCAACAAAAACGGGTCGCGGTGCTGCAGTAAATCCATAATCTCGGTGATGGTAATATCACTGCGAGGAATAGTTTCATACATCGAATCCCTCTTTCGTATTTTCTAGGTCTTCATAACAAAAAAGGGGCCAAAAAGCCCCTTTTTCTTTCCGCAAAAGGATGAGGCTTAACGTTTCGAGAACTGGAAGCTACGACGGGCTTTCGCGCGGCCATATTTCTTCCGTTCAACAACAC
>JBMHCM010000124.1:0-3315 GCA_049889915.1 Parvibaculales bacterium | reverse complement strand
CTGGCCATTGCCGAAGCGGCCTGCATCCCAATCCCCGATGAAATGGATTTGCAAACCGCCTCTGCCTTGGTGCTGACCTATGGCACCTCGCATTATGGGCTGAAAAACCGCGCCAATATTCAACCGGGCGAAACCCTGTTGGTGATGGGCGCGGCCGGTGGTGTCGGTCTGGCCGCTGTTGAGCTGGGCAAAGCCATGGGCGCTAAAGTGATTGCCGCCGCCTCGTCGCAAGACAAGCTGGATGTGTGTGTCGAACGCGGGGCGGATGAGACCATTCTCTACCCGTCCGGCGAGATGACTCGCGAAGAACAAAAAGCCTTTTCCGATGAGATTAAGGCCAAGACCGGCGGCCAAGGTGCCGATGTGGTTTATGATCCGGTCGGCGGCTCCTATGCCGAACCGGCTCTGCGGGCGACCAATTGGGAAGGCCGCTATTTGGTCATCGGTTTTGCGTCCGGTCCGATTCCGCAAATTCCGCTTAATCTGGCCCTGTTGAAAAGTTGTCAGATTGTCGGCGTGTTTTGGGGGGCCTTTACCATGCGCGACCCGGCCGGCAACCAAGCCAATTTGGCCGAGCTGATGCAGATGTATAAGGACGGCAAAATCAGCCCGTATATTTCCAGCCGCTATCCGCTGGAACAAGCGGCCGATGCGCTTAACGAAATGGCCTCGCGGAAAGTCAAAGGGAAAGTCATCCTGACCACCGGACGCACTGAAGACTAGCGTGTCCGCCGAAGCTGCAAACCCAGCCGAGGCGAGCAGTCCGGCGCGCGTGGTCGATAATCGCCGTGCCGCGCTGTGGCTGTTGGCCTCGGCCAGCCTGTTTACCTTTACCGGCGTCTTGGTCAAATGGCTGGGCCAGACGCTGCACCCGTTTGAAATCTCGTTCTTTCGGGCGCTGGTGGCCCTGCTGGTCATCCTGCCGATTTTTGCCCGCTCCGGCGGCTTGCGGGCCGGCATTCAAACCGACATCCCGCTGCTGCAATTATTTCGCGGCGTGGTCGGCTCGGTGGCCATGTTTTTGGGCTTTTATGCGATTGTCGCGTTGCCCTTGGCCGAGGCGCAAGCCATCAGCTTTTCGCGCAATTTGTTTTTGGTGCCGCTGGCCGCCTTTATTTTGTCCGAAGTAGTCGGCCTGCGCCGCGCCGTTGCCGCCGCCATTGGCTTTGTCGGCGTCATCATCATGCTGCGGCCGGGCATGGGGGAAAACTCGCTGGGTCTGGTTTTGAGCATTGGCGCCATGGCCGCTTTAGGGCATGCGTTTTTGGTGGCACTGGCCACCGTGCTGGTCAATATAGCCTCGCGCTATGACGGCCCGTTAACGCTGATGTTTTACACCAATACCGTGTCCATCACGCTGATTGCCATCCCGACATATTTTGTCTGGCAAACGCCCAGCCTGGTCGAGCTGTTCATGCTGATTGCCATGGGGCTGTTGGCGACCATTTCGCATAATTGTTTTATTCGCGCTTTTGCCCTGGGGGAGGCCAGCGCCATTGCGCCGGTCGATTATTCTCGTCTGGTCTTTGCCGCCCTCGCCGGATGGCTGGTATTTGGCTCGGTGCCTGATTTTTATACTATTGTCGGTGCGGCGATTATTGTCGGCTCCAGCTTCTATATTGTTCGCCGCGAAGCGCAGCTCGCCAAACAGGCTGACGCGGCACAATGAAGCAGCATGGCTGGCGGCTTAAATCACGAAAGCCGCTTGTCACTGTGCAGGCGACTGACTAAAGTTTTGCCATCTGGGAGAGTTCATAGAGGAGACTATCATGCAACTCGATAGCAATATCACCGCCATTATTACCGGCGGTGCATCAGGCCTTGGCGAAGCGACAGCCCGTGCGCTGGCCGAAAAAGGCGTCAAAATCGGCATTTTCGACATGAATGAAGAAAAAGGCGAAGCGGTGGCCAAAGAGCTGGGCGGCGTGTTTGCCAATGTCAATGTCACATCGGATGAGCAGGTCGATGCCGGCTTTGCCAAAATTCGTGAAAGCCTCGGCCAAGAGCGTATTTTGATCAATTGCGCCGGTACCGGCAATGCGGTGAAAACCGCATCACGCAATAAAGAGACCGGCGAGATCAATCATTTCCCGCTCGATGCGTTTAACCTGATCATTCAAATCAATCTGGTCGGTACTTTCCGCTGCATCGCCAAATCAGCGGCCGGCATGATGTCGCTCGACCCGCTGTCGTGCGGCGATCGCGGCTCCATCGTCAACACCGCCTCTGTAGCGGCGGAAGACGGCCAAATCGGTCAGGCTTCTTACTCTGCGTCAAAAGCCGGTGTGGTCGGCATGACCCTGCCGATTGCCCGCGACTTGTCGCGCGAGGGCATTCGCGTCAACACCATTTTGCCGGGTATTTTCGATACGCCGCTGCTGGCCGGTGCGCCGGACAATGTCCGCCAAGCACTGGGCGCCATGGTGCCGTATCCGTCACGCCTCGGCATGCCGGAAGAATATGCCAAGCTGGCCACAACCATGTGCGAAGTCAATTACTTCAATGGTGAAGATGTGCGCCTTGACGGTGCCATTCGCATGGCCCCCCGCTAGGGGAAAAAGAGCCCCCCGCTAGGGAAATGAGAGCCCCCCCGCTAGGGAGATAAAAGACCCACGCCAGGGGCGCGCAACAGCTTGGTCGGTTAAATATCGACCAGGCTTGATTGCAATAAATGACAGCCGGCGATTCGCCAGGATCCGTCCGGCTGTTTTTGCATCACATAGCGGGCCTTATGTCCGGCGCCGCGATCATCGACCAGATGCACCGCTTGCAAGCGCATTTCCGGATTGTCTTGTATGGCCCGCGCCGGGCCGTCAAAATCAACCTTGGCGGCGCGGTAAACCGGGCGATAATTTTGCCGTACCATGGCCATGAAATGCGGCGCCACAATAAATTGCGCTTGAATGTCGGGCGAGGCAAAAGCAAAAGCGGCCGCCCCGTCATCGCGTCGAAACGCGTCAATTTGCGTGCTGATAATGCGCCTTATCTCAACATCATGTTGAGCCAGCGGCATGGCGTGCGGGTCTTGCCGGCTTTGCAATAAAGCGGTGCCGGCGGCCAGCGCGGTGAGCAGCAGCAGCACCCAAATATCGCGCCACTGCACCGCTCCCGGCATTATTTTCTGCGCCCCGCAGCGCCGGCCGTTTTGTCCATAAAGCGCGCCATGTCAACATCCAGCGGCGACAGCCCGCCGGCATCATGGGTGGTCAACACCACATTGACGGTCTTATAGACATTGCTCCATTCCGGATGATGGTCCAGCTTTTCGGCATAAAGGGCGACACGGCTCATCCAGCCAAAAGCGGCGTTGAAATC